>LFJI01000099.1 GCA_001235855.1 Candidatus Burkholderia brachyanthoides | reverse complement strand
ATGGCTGGGTCGGGGAGGAAGACCTTGGTCCATTCGCCGAACGGCTGATTTGCGCCTCAAGAGAACCGAACGCCGCTCATACCGTGCGATGATCAACTCGAATAGTACCGACGTCTCCGCCTGGTCCTTGCTGACGTACGCAAAATCGTCAAGAATCAGGAGATCGAAGCGATCCAGCCGGTTGATGGCAGATTCGAGAGCCAGCTCTCGCGTCGTGCGACCTGCAAGCACTGCACGAGGTCGGTGGTGCGGGCGAACAGAACCTTCCAGCCCTTCTCTCCAGTAGGCTCGCTCCGATGGCCGACGATAAGTGCGACTTGCCCCCGCCGCGCGGCCCCATGAGAATCAGATTGGCGCCCCGTTACGCGGCCAGCCGTCGCCAGCGCACAGCGCCTCCAGATCAGGCAGCTGTGCATCGGTCAGGCACTGCTCGAGCGCCCAGAGCGCATTCTGCCGCCCTTGCGCCAGCGCGACGTAGCTCTCCGCTGCCAAGGATGACGTGAGCATGTTCAAAGCCCGAGCAGGCCAGTCGAAAGTGGTACAGGCGGTGGTCCAGTTCAACACCCACCACCGTAACGCCCAAGCCGCCCATCTCGGTGAAGTCTGACAATCCGAGGCAAGCGGGCTCGTGTAGCTGACGGAACATGACATCACGTCCCTCGCCATGAAGTGCGCGCCAGTCGCGAATACGCCGCGCCAGCGTGCGGCGTACATTGCCCGGGAGGTCGGGATGGCGACGAAGCATCTCGTCCAGCACGGCCACCGACGAGGTTCCCCAGTGACGGGGTACTCCTCAGCGCGGCGTGGCGGCAGCGTCGGGGCGCGATTCGGCAAGCATCTACTCGTCGAAAAACCGATGGCACTGACGCTCGCGGAATGCGATCAAATGATCGCATTCCGCGAAGCAAACATCCACCTGATTGTCGGCCATTGTCATAGTTTCGATACGCCGTATTTACGCACGCGCGAGCTGATTTCGTCGGGCGCGGTCGGTAACGTTAAGATGATTCAGGCTTTGAACTACACCGATTACCTGTTCCGTCCGCGTAGGCCCGAGGAGTTGAGGACGGAAGAAGGCGGTGGGACGGTATTCAGGCAGGCGGCGCATCAAGTCGACATCGTCCGCCTTCTTGCGGGCGGCCGCGCGACGCGTATTCGCGCGGCGGTTGGCACTGGGATCGGTCACGTCCTACTGAGAGCGCGTACACCGCAACCCTTTGGTTCGAGAACGGCGCGTTCGCGTCGCTCTCATACAACGGCTATGCGCATTTTGATTCAGATGAGTGGACCGGCTGGATTGGCGAAATGGGCCGACCTAAAAACCTCGACGACTATGGCGTTGCGCGGCGCAAGCTAGCGCGCGTTCAGTCTAAGGACGAGGAGGGGCGGCTGAAGGCAGCAGGCACATACGGCGTCGATGCCTACACGGCGCCATCGACGACTAGCGTCGACGTGCCAAAACATCAGCATTTCGGCCCGCTCATCGTGTCGTGCGAGCACGTAGACCTCCGGCCATTGCCGGACAGCATCGTTGTGTACGGAGATGAGCGCTGCCAGCGCATCGCCCTCGAAGCACCCGTCGTCCCGCGCGCTGAAGTGATCGACGAATTGTTCGCTGCCGTGCATGGCGGTATCGCGCCGCTGCATGACGAAAGCTGGGCGCGCGCGGCACCCTCGAGATCCGTATCGTCACGCTGCGCTCGAGCGCGGAGCAGCGCGATGTGCTTATCGGCGCTTGACGCTCGAGACACGTCGACTACGAGAAACAATTAGACAAGAATGCAATTATGAGCAAGCTAAATTTGTCCGTTGCCGTGGGCAACTACGACCGTATGCGGCCGCTGGTGGACAGGGAAGTGCAGATCGATGGTGTCGATCCCGTTTTCACGCTGCAAGACCCGGAAGAAATCTTCTTCCGTGCGTTCCGACATGCCGACTACGATATCTGCGAACTGTCACTCTCGAGCTACAGCGTGAAGACCGCAGCGGGAACAAGTCCCTATATCGGTGTACCGATTTTTTCCCTCCCGTGCGTTCCGTCACACGTCGATTTACGTCCGAAACGATCTCGACATCGAGTCTCCCAGCGACTTGAAAGGCAAGTGTATCGGCGTGCCTGAATATCAGCTCACAGCGAACGTGTGGGCTCGCCTCTTTCTCGAGGAAGACCACGGCGTCAAGGCATCCGACGTGACCTGGGTGCGCGGAGGATACGAGGAGAAAATCAAGCTGAACCTCCCCGCTGACGTGCAACGCGAAAACGCGCCGTCGGATGCGACGATCTCCGGTTTCCTGCCTGGCATCCGGTGAGATCGATGCGGTCATTGGTCCGCGCGCGCCGTCATGCTTCACGAACGTTCACGAACGGCCACCCGAATGTCAAATACCTTTACGCTGAGCCTCAGAAAGCGGCTGCCGACTGGTATAAGCGTACAAAGATCTTCCCGATCATGCATTTGCTCGGCGTCCGGCGCTCGTTGGCTGAGCAGCATCCATGGCTCCCGGGCGCAGTCGCAAAGCAGTCGCAAAGGCCAAAGGCGTTTGAGCGGTCAAAGCACGTGGCCTTGACGAAACTCAGCGATACGTCGGCAACGAAAGTGACCTTGCTATTCGTGGAAGAACAACTGCGAGCAGCGCGTCAGCTTATGGGTGACGACTTCTGGTCATATAGCTTCGACGCGAACCGCCACGTCCTGCAGCGATTCATGGCACGCCATCATGCCGAGGGATTGTCGTCGCGGAGGCTGGAACCGGAAGAACTGTTTCATCCTGCCACGTCAGAAAGCTTTAAGATCTAAAGCGCAGGCCGCTGCTTCGACAGGCTCCGGTTCGTTTGGACGATACCGGAGCTGAACGTCGTATCCAGACGATAGTTTTCTCAGGTCGTGACACGCAGGAGCTTTAGCGGCGCCAATGGCTAGCCGCCAGGTCGTCAAGAGTCAGGAGCCGACTCTTTTGGGCCTTTACTGCTTGTGGTGGCCGTGTCACGCGCAGGCTTCCAGGCGCCCGCCAATGCTTTGTAAAGTCCAACGGTCGCCGTCGCGCGACGCATCCGCGCTTCAGCCACCGAGTCCTGCGCCTGCAACATCGACCGTTGCGCCTCTAGAACCTGGTAGTAGTCGATCGCCCCCGAGGCGAACCTGGACTGCGCGAGCCGCGCCGCGAGCGCGCTATCTTCGGCGGACCGATCCAGATGCAGGCTCTCGTCACGCGTGCGTGACACGCGCAGTAGCGCATTCTCCGTTTCTTCCAGCGCGAGCAACACGGTTTGTCGATACTGTGCGAGCTGCCCTGATGCGTTTGCATCGCTCGCCGCGATACGCGCGCGTACGCGGCCCACATCGAGAAACGACCAGTCGATACCGAGCGCGATCAAATTCATGTCGCTGCCCGAGCGAAATACGCCGTAACTCGCCGACATGCTTCCTATCATTCCGCTAAGCGTGAAGCGCGGGAACAAGTCGGCAATAGCGATGCCTACGCGTGCCGTCGCCGCATGCAGGCGCGCCTCGGCCGCTGCGATATCAGGGCGTCGCCGTAGCAAGTCGCCCGGGGTGCCAGGATCGATATCGGCGGATAGCGAGAGAAACGAGGCGGGTCCGTCAAGTTCGGAAATTAGCGCCTCGGGTGGCCAGCCGGTCAGTACGCCAAGGCGATGTTCGTCCGCGCCGATCGCCGCTTCATATGCTGCGATGCGCGAGGTGGTCGACTCAAACTGGGCGCGGGCACGCGCCGCGTCGAGATCAGAGCCTCGTCCCGCCGCGATTCGCGCTTCCACTAGCGCCAGGGTTTGGCGCTGATTTTCGGCGTTATCTCGCGCGATCCGCAGGCGCAGTTGTGAGCCGCGTAGATCGACATAGGCATTTGCAACATCGGCGGCCGTCGCAACCCGGACCGCGCGGATATCCGCCGCGCTCGCTTCGGTATCCGCCCGGCTTGCCTCTACGCTACGCCGTACGCGCCCGAATAAGTCAAACTCCCACGCGGCATTGATCTGCGTACTCGATATTGGCGTGTCGCGCTGATCTCGCGGTGCGCCGAACGCCTGATCCTGACTCAACAACTGATGACCGATCTGGCCGCTCGCGGTGACGGTCGGGTAGCGGTCGAACTTTGCATTGGCTAGCAGCGCGTTCGAGGCATCGTATCGCGAGACCGCGACGCGTAGGTCTTGGTTTCCTGTAAGCGCATTGTCAATTAGGCGGCTCAGCACTGGGTCGCCAAAACCATGCCAAAACGCCGCCTCGGCGCCTTCGGGCGGGACTTTCGATGCAGCAGTGTTTTCAGCGCGGGCGAAGTTTTCGGTAACGGCGGATGCCGGCTGTTTGAAGCCGGGGCCGACGGTGCATGCGGCGAGCGCGAGCGACATCGAAATGATCGTCGGACGGAAGTTCATCTGCGTTCTCCTTCGAGCGTCCCGTGATGCTTATTCCACGTCGCCGGCTTGCGCTTGGCGAGCTTGCGGATCGCGACGTAGAAAACCGGCGTGAGAAAGAGCCCAAAGAGTATGACCCCGAGCATGCCCGCAAACACTGTGACGCCTGTTGCCGCGCGCACTTCGCTGCCCGCGCCGCTGCCAAGCAGTAGCGGCACAGAACCTGCGATGAACGCAACCGAGGTCATCACAATTGGCCGCAGACGAAGTCGACAGGCTTCGAGTGCCGCATCGACAGTGTCCGTGCCCTGAATTTCCAGTTCGCGCGCGAACTCGACGATTAGGATCGCGTTCTTGCAAGCGAGTCCCATCAGAACGACGAGCTCAATCTGCACGAACACGTTGTTGTTGCCGCCGGCAAGCCACACGCCGACGAGCGCGGCGCACATGCAGACCGGCACGATCAAGATGACGGCGAGCGGCAGCGTCCAGCTCTCGTACAACGATGCCAGCACGAGGAACACGAGCATCACCGCGAGAGGGAACACGACAATGGCCGCGTTGCTTTGAGTGACCTGTTGATAGCTCAAATCGGTCCATTCGAGCGTGATACCCGGTGGTAGTACTTCTTTCGCAATGCGTTGGAGCGTCACGATGGTCTGGCCAAACGACAGCACTTTCGGGTTCGCTTCGCCAATCAGATCCGCCGCAGGATAGCCGTTGTACCGTACGACAGGATCGGGTCCGTAAGCGGGTGTGATCGTGGCCATCGAGCCGATAGGGACCATATTGCCATTGGCGTTACGCGTGCGCAGGTTGCCGATATCGGCCGCACTTTGACGATGCGCGGCATCGGCCTGTACCATCACACGATAGACGCGGCCAAACAGATTGAAGTCGTTCACGTAGACGAAACCCAGATAGGTTTGCAGCGTATTGAATAGATCGGTAAGGGCGACCCCTTGTGCCTTCGCCTTTACGCGGTCGACCTGCACTTCGAACTGCGGAATGTTCGCTTGATAAGTGCTAACCGGATAGCCCATGCCTGGCGTTCTCGCAACTGCAGCCTGGAATGCGCCGAGCGCGTTTTGGAGCACCCCCGTAGCCAAGGCCCGCACGATCCTCGAGATAGAGGGAATAGCCAGAGCCATTGCCGAGACCCTGGATCGGTGGCGGCATCAACGCATAGGCAAAGCCGTCCTTGATCGCGCCGAAGCGCCGGTTCAGTTCGGCATTAATTTGTGCGGCGTTGCGATGACGTTCGCCAAAAGGCTTCAGAATCACATACGAGTTCGTGATGTTCGGCGTGTTGACCACCTGCAATGCGTTGAGCCCGACATATGCGGGAACCGAATCGATACCTTCGACGCTGTGCGCGATATCGATCATCTGGCGCGTGATGGCATCGGTGCGCGCGAGGGAGACGCCTTCCGACAGCTTCGCCCCTGCTGCAAACAGATATAGCTTGCCTGTATGGGCATGAAGCCGCCCGGCACAGCGTTGAAGAGCCATGCGGTTACTCCTAGCAGCACGGCGTAGACTCCGAAAACAAGACCGCGACGCTTCAGCGTACGATTCACTCCGCCGTGGTAGTGCGTCGAGCTGCGCTGAAAGAAGCGGTTGAATGGACGGAACAGCCATCCGAGCGCGCGATCGAGCACACGCGTGAGCTGGTCGGGAGGCGCGCCGTATGGCTTAAGAAGCTTTGCAGCCAGCGCAGGCGACATCAGCGAGCTTAACAACCTGGCCGCCATTACCGTTCTTGAGCACGATGTCGCCAAATTCCTGCACGGTACGCAAGCGTCCGCGCACGTTGATCGGCACTAGAAAGCTGTTATTCGCAGGCGATAGTTCGGCTCGTTCGGCTCCAAGTTGACCTGCGGACACCTGCACGTTCTGCTCGCGCACCGCTCCGATTACGTCGCTCGCCGTCAGGCCGCGCGAGGCGAGCCGATTCGGGTCGAGCCAGATACGCATCGCGTAGTCACCGGATCCATAGAGACCGACATCGCCGATGCCGGGGATGCGCGAAAGCTCGTCCTTTAGATGCAGCGTCAAGTAATTGCGCAGATAGAGCGAATCCCGGCTGTTGTCGGGGGAGTAGAGGCTCACATACATGAGCGGCGTGGGGAACTGCTTTTGCGTGGTGACGCCGTATTGCCGCACTTCTTTTTGGACGCGCACAGCGGCGGTGTCCGGATCGACACCCGGCAGGAACGTGACGACCACCTGCAGGCTACCGTCCGAACCCGCAACGGATTTCATGTACATAATTCCTTCGACGCCGCTTACCGCTTCCTCGAGTGGCTCAGCGACCGATTCCGCGATCTCCTTCGGATTGGCGTCCGAATACTTGGCGCGCACGACCACGCTAGGCGGCACGACCTCTGGATATTCGCCGGCAGGCAACATCGGAATGGCAATTAAACCGAGCGCGAAGATAACGATGGATAGTACGACCGCGAAAATCGGACGGTCGATAAAGAAGCGGGAGAAGTTCATTGCTGTGGTTCTCCTTGCTTCGGCGCTGCCGCCAAGGCCTTCGGCCTCACGAGCGCACCAGAGAAGTAGAAGTAGACGCGCTGCAAACGCGATCGCCGTCGCGCAGTCCGCTCGTGACGATACGCTGGCTGTCGATATCGCGGCTAAGCGTCACGTCGCGACGCATCGTGCGGCCTCCTTCGCTGAGCACGTACACGAAACGATGGTCCTGATCAGTGAGCACGGCCTTGCCGTCCACAAGCAAGGCCCTTTCATCGCGCCCGCCGACAAGTTGAACGCGCGCGTATAGCCCCGGCACGAACGCATGGTCGGCATTGGCGACGCGTACACGGGCGCGAATCGTGCCGGTCGAAGCATCGAGCCGGTTGTCGAGAAAGTCGATCGTGCCTTCGTGAGGAAAGCCTGATTCGTTTGCAAGTCCGATGTGTACGACGTCCGCCGCACCGATGGCGCGCCTGTTGGCATCGTCGACGGCGGCCTGGGCTGTATGCAGATCGGCGCTCGCTTGTGCTTCGAGCGCGCGCGGAGTCGAGCTTCTCCTGCGAGGTCGCTCGCGCCTTTATCAGCGTTTTGACGCGCTCGAGTTGCAATTTCGCGAGTCGTGCTGTGGCCTGTGCGCGTTGCAATTGTGCATTGGCACGGTCGAGCGTAATGCGATAAGACCGCTGGTCGATGACGAAAAGCAACGCTCCTTGGGCCACCGTTTCGCCTTCCCGAAACGCGACGCGTTGCAGATAGCCGCTCACACGTAGCCGCAGTTCGACCGCATCGACTGCTTCCACGCGGCCATTAAATTCGTCGGATAGGTAACGTCGTGCCGGGTTACGGACGCGACCCCGACTGGCGGGGAGGCGTTTCGGCTTGCGGACGCTCGCATCCAGAGCGCGCAACTACCACAAGACACGCAGCGAGCCACGCAGGCAACGGACGCGCCAGCGAAGAATACGGGGTAGGAGAGGAGTCGCACCTTTCGAAAGGTCGATTGATGAAGTGCGCGCATTCTAAAAGTTAAAGTAAACTTGAAGTAAATGGAAACCGGGAGTATCGACATGGTTATTTACCTCACGTGCGGGTGGCGACCCGCTTTTATCCATTAGCGAGGTAGCGGCACGAAGTGGTGCCGCATCGTCGGCTCTGCGGTTCCATGAATCACGCGGGCTGATCGCTTCGAGCAGAGAAGGGTCTAGTCGCCGCTACTATCCGCGCTCGGCGCTGCGCCGCATAGCGTTTATCGTGTTCGCGCAGCGGATCGACTATACGCTCGAGGAAATCGCGCAACAACTCGCGACCCTGCCTACAGAAACGCTTCCAACCAACAAGGACTAGCAGCGCCTGTCGCGCGATTGGAAGCAGCGTGTGGTACAGAAGATTGCGGAGCTGGAGAAGCTCAACATGGACCTCGATCAATGCATCGGTTGTGGATGCATGTCCCTCAAGCGCTGCAGGCTTGGCAACCCAGATGACCGGCGGGGAAAGGGGGCCGGGTGTGCGACGCTGGATCGACGACACGCCAGCGGAATAAGACCTCCCAGGCGTCGCGCGACCCTCGAACTACCAGTTTCCGAACTCAGGCAGGCAATCTTGCTGGCAGACTTAATCCAACGGATCCATCTGACGCTTAATTTTGATCTCGACGTAGGCAAATCGTCGGAAATGTAGGCAGGGAAAACGCGCATAGGGGCATCGATTTGCGCGCGATGCGTATGGCCCGGCGACTGCGCAAGCTTAGTTCGTAATCTGGGAGCACCGATAAGTCGCTCGGCTAGCGTGAGAGCGCTGCTTTTCAGAATCGCGGCTTGATATTCGTAATCGTAATCATCTGCGTCCACTATCTTGGCAATGCCGAGCGCAGCAATCAGTTCGCCATCATGCCCGACGACTGGTACCGCCATGGCGCCTGGCGCCAATGCCCGGGACGCGCTCACCGTCCGAGGTGGCGTACCCTGACGGAACACAAGCTTCAATTCCGCTTCAATCGCTGCGGGATCCGTAATTGTCCGTCCGGTTACGCGTTCGAATGGAACTGCGCGAAGCATTTTCTGGCGGGTCGATGCGTCGGTATACGTGGCGAGTACCTTTCCGGCGGCTGTTGCGTGAAACGGGAAGTACGACCCAAAGTTCGATGAGAGATCGACCGGAACCGGCCCCGCGATGCCAATCAAGTACAGCGGCTTTAGATTGTCCAGGACTGACAGCGTCGCGTTAAAACCGCTGCGATCCACGACACCTCTGAGTACCGGGAAAGCTTGTCGGGTCAGAGGGTCGAACTGGACGAACCGCGCGCCAAAAACGTAGGCCGCCAGTTCCCCGACCGTCTTGCGTTCACCGCTCTCTATAAAGGCCTCGAACATCTGAAGCGCAGTCTTAATAGTTTTCACAGATGTCGTGGTATATGCAACAACAAACATACAGGCAAACCCGCATAAAGGTATCCGTATCGACGTAACGTAAACCTTTACGCCCGGCAAGAATTGCTCTATTTGCAACGTGAATTTTTCTCTGGAGTTTACCACTGGGGGGTGCGGCTAAAATCTTGGACGAGTTTATGTCGCTATTCCCAGACTTTCCCGGCATTCGATCGGGAGCTAAAGTCAGAAGTGGTGTAAGGGGGAGTTGAGGAGGCGGGAAATTGAAGGCGGTGGTGGTTTCAGCTGAGAATCGGATTGTCGAAGT
>LFJI01000098.1 GCA_001235855.1 Candidatus Burkholderia brachyanthoides | reverse complement strand
GGGAAAGTCTGGGAATAGCAACATAAACCCGTCCAAGATTTTAGCCGCACCCCCGCCGGCCCATTTTTGTTTTGCGGCTTACACTTTCGGCGCATCGCTGCATTGAATGCTTCGGCGTTCGATTACACCTTAGTCACCTTCGTACGACTCGCTTGACCACTCAAACTCCGTCCCGCTTCCAGACGCAGCCGCTGCAATGCGGCCGCTTCATGCTAACGTTTGAGCGCCCGCTCGTGATGGGCATTCTCAACGTCACGCCCGACTCCTTTTCCGATGGCGGCTGCTTCCTGTCGCGCGACGCCGCTCTCGCGCGCGCCGAGCGCATGCTCGCGGATGGCGTCGATCTGATCGACATCGGCGGCGAATCGACGCGTCCCGGCGCGCCGCCCGTTCCGCTCGACGAGGAACGGGCGCGCGTGGTCCCGATCGTCGAAGCGTTGCACGCGGTGAACGTGCCGCTGTCCGTCAATACCTACAAGCCTGCCGTGATGCGCGCTGTCCTCGAAGCCGGCGCGGACATGATCAACGACATCTGGAGTTTGCGTCAGCCGGGCGCGCTCGAAGCAGTCAAGGACAGCGCCTGCGCACTGTGCGTGATGCACATGCTCGGCGAGCCGCGCACGATGCAGGTCCACGAGCCGGTGTACGACGACGTCGTCGCGGACGTGCGGACGTTCTTCGCCGAGCGCCTCGCGGCGATGCAGGAAGCGGGCATCGCCGTGAATCGCGTGAGTCTCGATCCGGGCTACGGCTTCGGCAAGACAGTCGAGCATAATTACGCTTTGCTCGCGCATTTGACGGCGACGCGGCCCGGCGGTGCGGCCTATCCGCTGCTGGCGGGCATGTCGCGCAAGTCGATGCTCGGCGCCGTCACGGGCCGCGCGGTGGGCGAACGCATCGCGGCGAGCGTGGCGGCGGCAGTTTGCGCGGCGGAGCGGGGCGCGGCAATCATCCGCGTCCATGATGTCGTCGAGACCGTCGACGCGCTCAGGGTCTGGCAAGCGACGCGCAAGCGCGCGGCTGACGCCGGTTCACGAAGCAAGCTGTACCGTGCGCGGGCGCATGCGCCGGAAACGTATCAACAACATGATCGCGGGCGGATAACAGCGCCGATTGCACGCGAGGAGGTTCGAGGAACAATGGCACGTCGATATTTTGGAACGGACGGCATTCGGGGCCGTGTAGGTGTAGCGCCCATCACGCCGGATTTCGTGTTGAAACTGGGCTACGCGGCGGGCAAGGTGCTCACAGGAGCCGGCCGCGAAGGAAAGAAGGGCACCCGCTCGACCATCCTGATCGGCAAGGACACGCGCGTCTCCGGCTACATGCTGGAAGCGGCGCTGGAATCGGGCTTCGCGGCCGCGGGTGTCGATGTGATGCTGGCCGGCCCCATGCCCACGCCGGGCGTCGCGTATCTGACGCGCGCGCTGCGGCTGTCGGCGGGCGTGGTGATCAGCGCGTCGCACAATCCGTACGACGACAACGGCATCAAGTTCTTCTCGGCGGACGGCAACAAGCTGCCCGACGAAGTCGAATTGCAGATCGAAGCGCAACTCGAGCAGCCGATGGAATGCGCGCCGTCCGAGCATCTCGGCAAGGCGCGCCGGCTCGACGACGCGCGCGGCCGTTACATCGAGTTCTGCAAAAGCACGTTTCCGGCGACTTTCGATCTGCGCGGCATGAAGCTCGTGCTCGATTGCGCGCACGGCGCGGCGTACGACGTCGGTCCGCACGTGTTCCACGAGCTGGGCGCGGAAGTCGTGTCAATCGGAGTGTCGCCGAACGGCTTCAACATCAACGACAAGGTCGGTGCGACCGCGCCGGATGCGCTGGTGCGCTCGGTGCAGGAGCACAAGGCGGACCTCGGCATCGCGCTGGACGGAGATGCGGACCGCGTGCAGATCGTCGATTCGACCGAACGGCTCTACAACGGCGACGAACTGCTCTATGTGCTGGTGAAAGACCGTATCGCGACCAACGGGAAGGTGGAAGGCGCGGTTGGCACGCTGATGACCAACATGGCCGTGGAAGTCGCGCTGAAGGAAGCAGGCGTAAAGTTCGTACGCGCCGCGGTCGGCGACCGCTACGTGCTGGAAAAGCTGGTCGAGAACGGCTGGCAGCTGGGCGCGGAAGGGTCGGGCCACATTCTCTCGCTCGATCGCCATTCGACCGGCGACGGCATCGTGTCGGCACTTCTGGTGCTGGCGGCGATCCAGCGCAGCGGCAAGACGCTCGCGCAGATTCTCGAAGGCGTCACGCTGTTCCCGCAGACGCTGATCAACGTGCGCATGAGCGCGGGTGCCGACTGGAAAAATAGTGAGGCGATTCGTCGCGCCGTCGAGCGAGCCGGGCATTCCCTCGAATCGCACGGGCGGGTCTTGATTCGCGCGTCCGGAACTGAACCGGTTCTGCGCGTGATGGTGGAAGCCGTCGCTCAACAAGATGCCGTTCGGCACGCGGAAACGATTGCAAAGGTGGTAAAAGACGTCACTTCGTAGGCGTTTACTAAATTCCGTCACATTCGTCTAAAAGCTGGCCTCGGCTCGCTTTTTTTTTTATTATCTAAAACCTTTGACAAAATGTCCGCTCGATCGATTTACGTAACGTAATAAGAATGACACGTTTGCGTCACAATTAGTCATATTACTGTTGTCACAGACTCTGCCTATATTTCGCGGTGTCGCACACACGCTCACAACCCCTGGAGGTTAAGAATGAGATTGATGCAAACCGCGCTGGCCGGCCTGATTGGTGCAGTGTTCGCTATGTCTGCACAGGCAGCCGACATCACCGGCGCGGGTAGTACCTTCGCAGCCCCGATTTATACCAAGTGGGCAGACGCCTACCAGAAAAACGGCGGCGGCAAGGTCAACTACCAAGGCATCGGTTCGTCGGGCGGTATCAAGCAGATCATCGCCAAGACGGTGGACTTCGCAGGTTCGGACGCTCCGCTGAAGGACGGCGAACTGGCCAAGGACGGCCTGTTCCAGTTCCCGACGGTGGTGGGCGGCGTGGTGCCGGTCGTCAACGTGCCAGGTGTGAAGGCCGGCGAAATCGTGCTGTCGGGTCAAGTGCTCGGCGACATCTATCTCGGCAAGGTCAAGAAGTGGAATGACCCGGAAATCACCGCGTTGAACCCGAAGGTCAAGCTGCCGGACACGGACATCGCCGTGGTTCGCCGCGCCGACGGTTCGGGCACCAGCTTCATCTGGACGAACTACCTGTCGAAGGTCAACGTGGACTGGAAGTCGAAGGTCGGCGAAGGTTCGACGGTCAACTGGCCGACGGGTACGGGCGGCAAGGGTAACGACGGCGTCGCGGCATTCGTGCAGCGTCTGCCGGGCGCGATCGGCTACGTGGAGTGGGCGTACGCGAAGCAGAACAAGATGACCTACGTCGACATGAAGAACTCGTCGGGTTCGGTCGTCGAGCCGAAGACGGACACGTTCAAGGCAGCGGCTGCTGGCGCGGACTGGTCGAAGTCGTTCTACCAGATCCTGACGAACGAACTGGGCAAGGACACATGGCCGATCGTCGGCGCAACCTTCGTGCTGCTGCACACGGCGCAGGAGAAGCCGGCGCAAGGCACGGAAACGCTGAAGTTCTTCGACTGGGCGTTCAAGAACGGCGGCCAGGCTGCCAACGACCTCGACTACATCTCGCTGCCGGAATCCGTCGTCACGGAAATCAAAAGGCAATGGAAGGCGAAGGTCAAGGACGCGTCGGGCAAGGCGATCGCCGAGTAACGGCAATACGCATGATTTGAAACTGTTCTAAGCTGCCTGTTCGGGGCGAAGTCACAGTACGCAGCACACAAAAAGCAGTCTGTAGGCAAAAGCCGCGCGGCAGATCGAAAGGTCTGCTGACACGTAGCGTAACCAAGGCTCCCATGTCGGACATCAATCTCTCGTCGGCAGTGCCGGCCGCGCATACTCAACGCCCACCCAGCCGCCTCGGCGACCTCATTTTCAGCGGTGTGACGTGGCTGGCGGCCGTCATCACGCTGCTGCTTCTCGGCAGCATCATCGTTTCGCTCATCGTCGCGTCGATGCTGACCATCCAGAAATTCGGCCTGAGCTTTCTGCGGCGCGCGGAGTGGGATCCGCCCAGCAACGAATTCGGCGCGCTCGTGCCCATCTACGGCACCATCGCGACGTCGATCATCGCGCTGATCATCGACGTGCCCGTGAGCTTCGGCATCGCGCTGTTCCTGACGGATCTGTCGCCCGCGTGGCTGCGCCGGCCACTCGGTGTTGCCATCGAACTGCTCGCCGCGATCCCGTCGATCGTCTATGGTATGTGGGGCCTGCTCGTGTTCGCGCCGATCTTCGCCGAATACTTCG
This sequence comes from Candidatus Burkholderia brachyanthoides, assembly GCA_001235855.1. Lineage (GTDB taxonomy): Bacteria > Pseudomonadota > Gammaproteobacteria > Burkholderiales > Burkholderiaceae > Caballeronia > Caballeronia brachyanthoides. The sequence continues at coordinate 5,243 of LFJI01000098.1, read as the reverse complement.
AGAAGCCGCTCGGCAAGATTCTCGGCGGCGTGCCGGGTTTCGGCATGTTCTTCCAGGGCGCGCCGATCGGCATCGGCATTCTGTGCGCCGGCGTGATTCTGGCGATCATGACCATCCCGTACATCGCCTCGGTGATGCGCGACGTGTTCGAAGTCACGCCCGTGCTGCTGAAGGAATCGGCATACGGCATCGGCTGCACGACGTGGGAAGTGATGTGGAAGATCGTGCTGCCCTATACGCGCGCCGGTGTGATCGGCGGCGTGATGCTGGGTCTCGGCCGCGCGCTCGGCGAAACGATGGCGGTCACCTTCGTGATCGGCAATACGAACCTGCTCGACAACGTGTCGCTGTTCTCGCCGGGTAACAGTATTACTTCCGCGCTCGCCAACGAATTCGCCGAAGCGAGCCCGGGTCTGCATACGTCTGCGCTGATGGAACTCGGCCTGATTCTGTTCGTGATCACGTTCTTCGTGCTCGCGATCTCGAAGGTCATGCTGATTCGCATGGAACGCGGGGAGGGCCGGAAATAATGAGTCGTCCTGCTACGTTCAATCAGGATCCGGCGCGCGTGGAAGCGACGCGCCGCAAGCTGCAAAGTCGCCGCCGCGGCACCAATGCGATCGCGCTGACGCTCTCGCTCGCCGCGATGGCCTTCGGCCTGATCTGGCTGGTGTGGATTCTCTACACGACGCTCAAGCTCGGTATCGGTGGCTTGTCGATCGATCTGTTCACGCAGTCGACGCCGCCGCCGAACACTGATGGCGGCGGTCTCGCCAACGCGATCGTCGGTTCGCTGATGTTGGTCATGATCGGCACCTTCGTCGGCACGCCGCTCGGCATCCTGGCGGGTGTGTATCTGGCCGAATACGGCCAGAAGCGCTGGCTCGCGAGCGTCACGCGCTTCATCAACGACATTCTGCTGTCGGCGCCGTCGATCGTGATCGGTCTGTTCGTGTATGCCATCGTGGTCGCGAAGATGGGCCGCTTCTCGGGCTGGGCGGGCGTGATTGCGCTGGCGCTGCTGCAGATTCCGATCGTGATCCGCACGACCGAGAATATGCTGAAGCTGGTGCCGAACGCGCTGCGCGAAGCCGCTTTCGCGCTCGGCACGCCGAAGTGGAAGATGGTGATGTCGATCACGCTGAAGGCGTCGGTCGGCGGCATCGTGACGGGTGTGCTGCTGGCGGTGGCGCGTATCGCGGGTGAAACCGCGCCGCTGCTGTTCACCGCGCTGTCGAATCAATTTTTCTCGTGGGACTTGAATCAGCCGGTGGCCAATCTGCCGGTCACGATCTACAAGTTCGCGATGAGTTCGTTCCCGCAGTGGCAATCGCTCGCGTGGGCCGGTGTGTTCCTGATTACGCTCGGCGTGCTGGGTCTGAATATCCTGGCGCGCGCGATCTTCTTGAAGAAATAAGGGCGGAGTGATTCCATGAATATGGTCGAAAGTGGTGTCAACCACCAAGATACGCCGGTCGAACCCGGTCCCGTTTCCGGCAGCGTGCGCCCGACTCACGGCGCGCAGCCGGCTGATTCCATCAAGCCGAAGATCGAGGTCAAGAACCTCAACTTCTTCTACAACAAGTATCACGCGCTGAAGAACATCAACCTGCGCATTCCGGAGAAGAAGGTCACGGCCTTCATCGGACCGTCGGGTTGCGGCAAGTCCACGCTCCTGCGCACCTTCAACAAGATGTTCGCGCTCTATCCGGAGCAGCGCGCGGAAGGCGAAATCCTGATGGACGGCGCCAACCTGTTCGACACGACCAAGGATATCTCGCTCCTGCGTGCGCGCGTGGGCATGGTGTTCCAGAAGCCGACCCCGTTCCCGATGTCGATCTACAACAACATCGCGTTCGGCGTGAAGATGTTCGAGCAGCTCTCGCGTTCGGAAATGGACAACCGGGTCGAGTGGGCGCTGACCAAGGCCGCGCTGTGGAACGAAGTGAAGGACAAGCTGCAACAGAGCGGCTACGGTCTGTCGGGCGGTCAGCAACAGCGTCTGTGTATCGCGCGCGGCATCGCGATCCGTCCGGAAGTGCTGCTGCTCGACGAGCCGTGCTCGGCGCTCGACCCGATTTCGACGGGCCGCATCGAAGAGCTGATCGCCGAATTGAAGAGCGATTACACGGTCGTGATCGTGACGCACAACATGCAACAGGCGGCCCGTTGTTCGGACTACACTGCCTATATGTATCTTGGTGAGTTGATCGAGTTCGACGATACCGAAAAGATCTTCATCAAGCCGGCTCGTAAAGAGACGGAAGACTACATCACGGGCCGCTTCGGTTGATTGTCGCCGGAGCAGTGACACAACATGCAGCACCCAGGGAGTAGGATATGTCCGATAAGCATCTGTCCAGTCAGTTCGATGCCGATCTGAATGCGGTGTCGTCGAAAGTGCTGGAAATGGGCGGTCTGGTCGAGTCGCAGATCATCGCGGCGATGCAGGCGTTGAACGAGTTCGATATCGGCATCGCGGATCAGGTGATCGCGGCCGAGACGCAGCTCAACACGATGGAAGTCGAGATCGACGAAGAGTGCAGCAACATCATCGCGCGCCGCCAGCCGGCCGCGCGTGACCTGCGCCTGCTGATGGCGATCTCGAAGACCATCACGAACCTCGAGCGCGCCGGCGACGAAGCCGAGAAGATCGCCAAGCGCGTGAAGCGCATCAACGAAGACGGCGCGGGCCGCACGGTGAACATCGCCGAGATTCGTCTTGCCGGCGACATGGCGGTGTCGATCCTGCGCCGCGCGCTGGATGCGTTCGCGCGGCTCGACACGGTGGCTGCCGCGCAGATCGTGCGCGACGACAAGGCCATCGACGATGAATTCCGCGCCTTCGTGCGCAAGCTCGTGACGTACATGATGGAAGACCCGCGCACCATTTCGGCGGGCCTCGACTATCTGTTCATCGCGAAGGCGGTGGAGCGCATCGGCGATCACGCGAAGAACATCGCCGAGTTCATCATCTATATCGTCAAGGGCACCGACGTGCGGCATATCTCGCGCGATCAGCTCGAACGCGAAGCGCTGAGTTGATCGGCGCGGTCGTTATTCTTTAGCAAAAGGTCAAGAGGTGCCGATGCCCAGCAGTATCTTCGTCATTGAAGACGAACCCGCGATCTCCGAACTGATCTCGGCGAATCTCCAACATGTGGGATATTGCACCATTCGCGCGTACAACGCCGAACAGGCGCAAACCTGATCAGCGGATGTGCTTCCCGATCTCGTGCTGCTGGATTGGATGCTGCCTGGCAAGTCGGGTATCGCATTCGCGCGCGAACTCCGCAACAACGAGCGCACGAAGCACATCCCGATCATCATGCTGACGGCACGTGGCGATGAGCAGGACAAGGTGCTGGGCCTCGAGATCGGCGCGGACGACTACGTCCACCAAGCCGTTCTCGCCGAAGGAGCTGATGGCGCGCATCAAGGTGGTGTTGCGCCGCCGCGCGCCGCAGCTCACGGAGGACGTGGTCGTGATCAACGGGTTGCGTCTCGATCCGGCGATGCATCGCGTGGCCGCGCATCAGTCGGGCAACGACATCAAGCTGGATCTGGGGCCGACGGAATTCCGTCTGCTTCATTTCTTCATGACACGTCCTGAGCGTGTGTATAGCCGCACGCAGTTGCTGGATCAGGTGTGGGGCGATCATGTGTTCGTCGAAGAGCGCACGGTCGATGTGCATATCAAGCGCCTGCGTGCCGCACTCAAGCCCGCTGGTTGCGATGCTATGACCGAAACGGTGCGCGGCAGCGGATACCGACTTGCAAAAAGTGCGTGATGTGGGTTGAACCTGCCGTATTCGTCATCGCGTGCTGGCGCCGCATCAATGTAACGCAGAGCTTCCGACAACATGAATGTCATCTGGACGCGGTCCATCGTGTCCCTCGTGCTGCTCGCGGCTTTTTGCGCCGCGATTGCGAGAATCATCGGCGTGTGCTCGGCATCTGGGGCGAAATCATCTATTACCGGCTGTACAAGCTCGCCAAGCGCTGGCACGCGCAGGTGCGTCAGGTGGAGCAGCAGCCATTCGCGCTTCATCCAGGCCATTCAGGCGTCGCCGAACGGTGTCGAGATGCTCGACGATCTCGACGATCACGAATTAGATCGAGTGGTGCAATGCGATCGCCGAGAAGCATTTTGGGCTGGATGCCAAGCGCGATTTGCGCAGCACATCACGCATCTGGTACGTCAGCCCGACTTCATCCGTTATCTGAATTCGCAGCATTACGAGGAAATGCTTGTCATGCGCGGCATGGGCGTGAACCGTCAGCGCACGGTGTCCGTGCAGGTGTTTCCGTATGGCGATAACCGCAAGCTCGTGTTGACGCAGGACATTACCGAACTCGAACGCACCGATTCCATGCGCTGGGATTTCGTGGCCAATGTTTCGCACGAGATCAAGACGCCGTTGACTGTTGTGCTATCCGGCTTTCTCGAAACGATGCGCGAATTGCCTGCCGCTCGATGAAGAGGATCGCATGCGGTATCTCGACATGATGGAACAGCAGGCGGCGCGCATGCAGAAGCGCGATCTGCTCGTGCTCGCGAATCTCGAAGGGGATATGCGACCGCCCGGGGATGAGTTGCTCGATATGCGGGCCGTGCTGCGGCATCTCGAAGACAATGCGAATTCGCTGTCCAATGGGCGGCATAGCATTACGTTTCATAACGATGATTCTCTGACCGTGGCTGGGAGTGGAGACTGAGGTCGTCAGTGCGCTCGGGAATCTCGTGACCAACGCGGTGCGGTATACGCCTGACGGCGGGGCTATCGATGTTTCGTGGCAGCGGCAGAATGAACGGGCCGTTTTTATTGTGCGGGATAGTGGACTTGGGATTCCTGCGGAGCATATTCCTCGGTTAACCGAACGGTTTTATCGGGTTGACCGGAGTCGGTCGCGGGATACCGGTGGGACCGGGCTTGGGCTCGCTATCGTCAAGCATGTGCTGCAACGGCAGCATGCTGAGCATGATGTTAAGAGTGAAGTCGGGCGGGGGAGTACTTTCATCGTGCGCTTTCCTTCTTCGCGTACCGCTCTTCGTAAGTCGCTTGCTGCTTGAGGTTTTGGTTGTGCTGTAGGCGTCTTTAGTTGGCTTTGTCGGCACAATGGGTCTGTTATCGCGCTTTCTATTCAGTAGCCGCCTCCCGGCGGGAGATGACTTTCTTTGCGGCGGTGTACAGACCGGAGACATCGGTAACACATTTAGCTCCTTTTGCCGCGCCCCTTCA
>LFJI01000097.1 GCA_001235855.1 Candidatus Burkholderia brachyanthoides | reverse complement strand
GTGCTTACAATGGAAGCACTTTCGCACTGCGTTAACTTCGGTTCAAGACGGGATGTGCTGACGGATACGCATCCGCCGGGTCCAATGTTCCCGCACTCTTGCGAGCGCGGTCACCTGCAAAACTAGTCGCCGCTTACGTCGCGAGCAGCGAGCGCAGCACGAACGGCAGAATGCCGCCGTGCTTGTAGTAGTCGACTTCGATCGGCGTATCGATACGCAGCAGCACCTGCACGCGATCTTCCTTGCCGTCCTTGCGATGGATGACGAGCGTGACTTCCTGCTGCGGCTTGAAGTCGTCGCCGAGACCTTCGATGTCGTAAGTTTCTTCGCCGGTGATGTTCAGCGACCGGATGCTGTCCGAGCCCTTGAACTGCAGCGGCAGCACGCCCATGCCGACCAGATTCGAACGGTGGATACGTTCGAAGCTGCGCGCGACCACGGTCTTCACGCCGAGCAGTTGCGTGCCCTTCGCGGCCCAGTCACGCGACGAACCGGTGCCATACTCTTCGCCCGCGAACACGATGGTTGGCGTATCGGCGTCGATGTACTTCATCGCGGCGTCGTAGATCGAGATCTGTTCGCCGCTCGGCTGATGGATCGTCAGGCCGCCCTCGACGCGCGTGCCGTCCGGCTTCGCCGGGATCATCAGGTTCTTGATACGGACGTTCGCGAAGGTGCCGCGCATCATCACGTCGTGATTGCCGCGACGCGAGCCGTAGCTGTTGAAGTCGGCCTTCTGCACGCCGTTCGCCTTCAGCCACACACCCGCCGGCGAGGTTTCCTTGATCGAGCCCGCCGGGCTGATGTGGTCGGTCGTCACCGAGTCACCGAGGATGCCGAGCGCGCGCGCGCCCTTTACAGCGGGGATCGAATCGGCCGGCTTCATCGAGAAGTCACTGCCGAAGAACGGCGGCTCGGCGATGTAGGTCGACTTCGGCCAGTCATAGACCTGACCGCTTTTGCCCGCGATCTTGCTCCACAGATCGCCGTCCTTGGTGAGCTGCGAGTAGTTCTCGCGGAACGCCTTGGCGTCGAGTGCGAACTTGAGCAGCGCATGGACTTCGTCGCTTGTTGGCCAGATGTCGCCGAGATAGATGTCGCGGCCGTCCGTGCCCTTGCCGGCCGGCTCGGCCATCAGATCGCGCGTGATATTGCCCGCGATCGCGTACGCGACGACCAGCGGTGGCGAGGCCAGGAAGTTCGCGCGGATGTTCGGGTGGATGCGCGCTTCGAAGTTACGGTTGCCGGACAGCACGGCCGCCGCAACGACGTCGTTCTTCACGATGGCGTCGTTCAGTTCTGGTGTCAGATCGCCCGCGTTACCGATACACGTCGTGCAGCCGTAAGCGGCCAGCGTGAAGCCGAGCTTGTCGAGATACGGTAGCAGCCCCGTCTTCGTCAGATATTCGGTGACGATGCGCGATCCCGGCGCGAGCGACGTCTTGATGTGCGGCGCGACCGTGAGACCCGCCTCGACCGCCTTCTTCGCCAGCAGACCCGCGGCCAGCAGCACGCTCGGGTTCGACGTGTTCACGCACGACGTGATCGCGGCGATCAGGACATCGCCGTTTTTCAAGTTCACGCCATCGGTCGTCTTGTAGGTCGTGTCGAGGTCGGCGGCCTTCTTGTTGAAGCCGTTTTCGCTGACCGGCTTCGAGAACAGGTCTTCGAACGTGCTCTTCACATTGCCGATTTCGATGCGGTCTTGCGGACGCTTCGGACCGGCGAGCGACGGTGCGACGGTCGACAGATCGAGCGTCAGCGTTTTCGTGTAGTCGATCTCGCCGGCCTTCGGCACGCCCCACAGCTTCTGCGCCTTGAAGTACTTCTCGAAGGCGGCGATTTCCGCGTCGGTGCGGCCCGTGCCCTTGAAGTAGTCGATGGTCTTTTCGTCAAGCGGGAAGAAGCCCATGGTCGCGCCATATTCCGGCGCCATGTTGCCGATGGTCGCGCGATCCGGCACGCCGATGGACGCCGTGCCTTCGCCGAAGAACTCGACGAACTTGCCGACGACCTTCTCCTTGCGCAGCATTTCGGTGATGGTGAGCACCAGGTCGGTCGCCGTGCAGCCTTCGCGCAGCTTGTCCTTCAGCTCGACGCCGACGACGTCCGGCGTCAGGAAGTACACTGGCTGGCCGAGCATGCCCGCTTCCGCTTCGATGCCGCCCACGCCCCAGCCCACCACGCCGATGCCGTTGATCATGGTCGTGTGCGAGTCGGTGCCGACCAGCGTGTCCGGATAGTAGACCGTGTCCTTGCCATCGCTCTTCTTGTGGAGGCCGCGCGCGAGATATTCAAGATTCACCTGGTGCACGATCCCGATGCCCGGCGGCACGACCTTGAACGTGTCGAATGCCTGCATGCCCCACTTCATGAACTGGTAGCGTTCATTATTGCGCTGGAATTCCAGCTTCATGTTCAGGTCGAGCGCGTTCGGCTCGCGGAAATGGTCGATCTGCACCGAGTGGTCGACCACGAGATCGACCGGAACGAGCGGCTCGATCGCCTTCGGGTCCTTGCCCGAGCGCTTGGCGACGCCACGCATCGCGGCAATATCGGCGAGCAGCGGCACGCCGGTGAAGTCCTGCAGCACGACGCGCGCGACGACGAACGGAATTTCATCGACGCGGGATGCGGCCGGCTTCCAGTTCGCGAGCTGCTCGATGTGCTCCTCGGTGATCTTCTTGCCGTCGTAGTTGCGCAGGACGGACTCCAGCACCAGACGGATCGAAACCGGCAGGCGCTGGATCTTGACCTTGAGGGTATCGCCGAGTTGCGGCAGCGAGTAGAACTTTGCTTTGCCGGAACCGCTGTCGAATTCCTTGAGCGTGTTGTGGAGATTGTGGGCCATGGTTATTTTCCTTGGGCTAAACGAGGAAATAGCTTGCTTACTCTGGTTCCATGTCTGCGTCGGGCGCGAAGACGCCCGACGCAGACTCAGATTACGTACAGATCGACGTATTCATTGACCGGCATCGCTTCCAGCTTTGCCTGATCCAGTGATACCGCGAGGATCGCCTGTTGCTGCTTCTGCGGAAAACGGCGCGCGAGGTTCGTCCTGAACTTCTCGACGAGCAGCGCAATGCCCTCGTCGCGGCGACGTTTGTGACCGATCGGGATACTCCACCGCGATCTCGTCGAGCGCGCTGCCGTCGTCGAATTCGACGGTGAGCGCGTTGGCGATCGAGTGTTTTCCCGAATCGTGATAATCCTTCGTGTACTGCGGATCTTCCACACATATCATCTTCGCACGCAACGCGTCGATGCGCGAGTCCTGCGCGACGGCGTCTTCATAGTCCGAAGCGGTGAGACGGCCAAAAATCAGCGGCACGGCGATCATGTACTGGATGCAGTGATCGCGATCCGCCGGATTGTTCAGCGGGTCTTTCTTATCGATGATGCGGATCGCCGCTTCATGCGTGCGGATGGTGATCTCGCGGATGTTCTCAACCGACTTGCCGGCCTGCCCGAGCTTGGCGTGCAAGGTCATGGCCGCTTCGGCGGCGGTCTGCGCGTGAACTCGGCAGGGAATGAGATCTTGAACAACACGTTCTTCATCACATACGAGCCGTACGGACGCTGTAAGGCGAACGCCCGGCCCTTGAAGAGCACGTCGTAAAAGCCCCAGGTTTTGGCGGTCAGAACGGACGGGTAGCCCATTTCACCGGTCTTCGCGATTAGCGCGAGACGCACGGCGCGCGAGGTCGCGTCGCCTGCCGCCCACGATTTGCGCGAGCTGGTATTCGGTGCATGACGATAGGTGCGAAGCACCTGGCCATCGACCAGCGCGAGCGACACTGCGTTGATCAGTTCGTCGCGCGTGAGGCCGATCATCTGTCCGACGACGGCGGTCGATGCGAGTTTCACGAGCAGCACGTGATCGGGACCGACCTTGTTGAACGAATTTTCCAGCGCGATGCAGCCTTGAATCTCGTGCGCCTTTACCATGGCGACGAGCACGTCTTTCATGCTCAAAGGCTTTTTGCCGGAGGCGATTGCATTGCGCGCCAGCCAGTCGGCCGTGGCGAGAATGCCGCCGAGGTTATCCGACGGATGACCCCATTCGGCCGCGAGCCACGTGTCGTTGAAATCGAGCTAGCGGATCATCGCGCCGATGTTGAAGGCGGCCTGAACCGGGTCGAGCTGAAACTGGGTGCCGGGCACCTTCGCGCCATTGGGGACGATCGTGCTAGGCACGATTGGTCCCATCAGCTTGGTGCAGGCGGGATAAGAGAGGGCTTCGAGTCCGCAACCGAGTGTGTCGATCAGGCAATTGCGCGCCGTTTCGAGCGCAAGCTTGCTGTCGACGCGGTACTCACAGACATAGTCGACTATGTCTGTGAGTACCTTGTCCGGGTCAGGCCGGACATTCGAGATCGGTGCGGACATCGAGGATTCCTGTTGAATGCTCTGCGTGTCTAACGAACTTCTAAAGGGCTTCCAGCGGCTTCCGACTCCAGGACTTACTTTTCCGGTGTGATCAGCGGGTTGTTCTTCAGCGCCTCGGACTGCGTTGGCGCGGTCGCGCCGGCAGCCATTTCGGCGGTTACGCACTGGTCGGCCAGACGCGATTCATCCTTGTCGGAGAACAGCATCGCCTTGGTCGGGATCACGACCAGATCCATGCCCGATGCCGAGTCGTGGAAACGATCGGCGCCGGTCGTTGTGTCTTGACGCGGCAATTTGTAATCTTTCTTCGCCCAGTTCACGGTGACGATAGCATCGCGCTTCATGTCACCTTTCAGATAGAAAGTCATGGCGTCCTTGCACGACCACTTCGTCGCGCCTTCCGGGATCGGATCGGTTTTCGCCGCCGCGGCCGCTTCGGCCTTGGGCTTACGCTTGATGATGCGTCGTGCGGGAGCGGGTCGCTTGGCCTTGGACGCGCTCGAATCGGTTGTCGTCGCGGCGAAGGCGTCGGCACTGACTAACACGCTCTTGGTTGCCAGCGTGCCGACGATTGCAGCGATCAGAAGTTTATTCACCGATGAAACCTTTTCGAAAACTTGGGGTTGAATGGCGATTGCTGCGCTGCGCGGTGTGGAATTCCCTCGCGAATCCCGATCGCGCAGCCCGCTATTTTCGCTTACTTATTTAGTGGCGTGAACTTCAAATTTTCCGGTCCGGTGTAATTTGCGCTCGGCCGCATGATCTTGTTGTCGATGCGCTGCTCGATGATGTGCGCCGCCCAGACGGAGGTCCGCAAGATAACGAAAAGCGGGGTGAACATGGCCGTGGGCACGCCCATCATGGGATACGAAACGGCGCTGAACCAGTCGAGGTTGGGGAACATTTTTTTCACATCCCACATGACCGATTCGAGGCGATCCGCGATGTCGAATAGCTTGGTGTCGCCCGCTTCCTTCGAGAGCTTCTTCGCGACTTCCTTGATGACCTTGTTGCGCGGGTCCGAGATCGTATAGTCTGGATGACCGAAGCCGATTACGACTTCCTTCTTTTCCACGCGTTGCTTGATGTCGGCTTTCGCTTCGTCGGCGTTGAGATAACGCGATTGGATTTCGAACGCGACTTCGTTCGCGTCGCCATGCTTCGGACCCCGTAGCGCGCCGCTCGCGCCGGTGATCGCCTAGTACATGTCCGCGCCCGTGCCCGCGATGACGCGCGCCGTAAACGTGGACGCGTTGAATTCGTGCTCGGCGTAGAGATTGAGCGAGAGGTGCATCGCATCGACCCACGACTTCGACGGTTCCACGCCGTGCAACAGATGCAGGAAGTGGCCGCCGATGGAGTCGTCGTCGGATGCGTTTGCCGTTGTGCGAATAGTGATACCAGTAGGGCAGCATGGAGCCGAGCACGGAGACAGCGGTGCGCATCACGTCCATCGGATGCGCGGAGGCGGGAATCCATTCCAGCGCGGCTTTCAGGTTCGCGGGCAGGCCCCGCAACGCCTTGAGCTTGGTCTTGTAGGCCTTCAGTTCCGCGACGCTCGGCAGCTTACCGTGCACCAGCAGATAGGCGATTTCCTCGAATTCGCTGGCCGTGGCGATATCGAGAATGTCGTAGCCGCGATAGTGCAGGTCGTTGCCCGTGCGCCCCACGGTGCACAGCGCGGTATTGCCCGCGGTCATGCAGGACAGCGCGACGGATTTTTTCGGTTTAAAACCGCCGGTGGCGGGTGCTGGGTCGATGCGGTACCGCTCATTCTCTCGACTCTCCTGGTCAGCGCTCGTGATGCGGCGTTACTTTTCGTGCTGCTTCAAAATGCGTGTTCAGCCTGAACTCGCACGCGCCGTGTCTCTTCCATGCCTATGCGACAAACATCGCGCCGTTATGCGCGGAAACGAAGTCCATCAAGCCGAAACTCAGCGATTCGACGCCGGGCAGCGTGGCGAAGATGGCAGGGAATGGGCTGGGCGATGCCGTACTCGGCGCGCGTCGCTTCGATGAACGCGATCATCTCGGCGGCGTCGAATACGCTGCGAATCTTGGGCAGCATGACGAAGGCGGGCGTGCGCTTCGCCTGACGCAGGATGAGGATGATGCGCACATCGTCGTGCCACGGACGATGGTTGAAGTCGTGAATGCGCACGCCCACGCGGCCGAAGCGGTCTTCCTCGCCGCCCACGAAGGACGCGACCATTTCCGCGTGCTCGACTTCGCGGCCCACTTGCGCGCCGTCTTCGCAGTCCAGCGTGACGTCGAACACGGGCCCGAGTTGCGTCTGCAGCGCCAGCGACTTGCGGATGAGTTTCTCGCTGCCCGCGTAGTGATCGCAGGGCAGCAGCACGGCCGGCTGGGGTTCGCCGTCAAACAGCACTTCGGCGGGAGTGAGAGCGCGCATCGTCGACGTGGAATCCGATTTTGGGGATGAAAATTCGGTCTGGCTCAATGCTTCTGATTCGGTCGCGCTCGAAGACATTCAAGTGGATTTTCAAGCGCGGCCGAATCAGGCGCGAACGCACGGCTGCGTTCTCGCCGGCGGAAAGCCCGCAGGCCTTCCACAGAGATAGCGATGCTTACTTGCCCAGCAGATGCGAAACGCCGTCGCACTCTTCGAGCAGTTCGTTCAGCGTGCCGTCCATCTTCTCGCGCGAGAACGCGTCGATTTCCAGACCTTCGACGCGCTTGTACTCGCCGTTTTCGCAGATGACGGGCACGCCGTAGATGATGTCTTCCGGAATGCCGTACGAGCCGTCCGACGGAATGCCCATGGTGACCCACTTGCCGTTAGTGCCGAGCACCCAGTCACGCACGTGATCGATTGCAGCGTTGGCTGCCGATGCCGCCGACGACAGGCCGCGCGCTTCGATGATCGCCGCGCCGCGCTTGCCGACTGTCGGGATGAACGTGTTGCGGTTCCACTTGTCGTCGTTGATGAGCTTGGTCAGGTTTTCGCCGCCGGCCGTCGCGAAACGGAAGTCCGGGTACATGTTCGGCGAGTGGTTGCCCCACACGGCCAGCTTTTCGATCGACGCGACCGGCTTGCCCGACTTGGCGGCCAGTTGCGAAAGCGCGCGGTTGTGGTCCAGACGCAGCATGGCGGTGAAGTTCTTCTTCGGCAGATCTAGTGCCGACTTCATCGCGATGTAGGCGTTCGTGTTGGCCGGGTTGCCGACCACCAGCACCTTGACGTCGCGGCTCGCCACGTCGTTCAGCGCCTTGCCCTGCACCGTGAAGATTTCAGCGTTGGCCGACAGCAGATCCTTGCGCTCCATGCCCTTCGAGCGCGGACGCGCACCGACCAGCAGCGCGACGTCAGCATCCTTGAAGGCGACCTTGGGGTCGTCCGTCACGACCACGCCTTCGAGCAGCGGGAGTGCACAGTCTTCCAGTTCCATCACGACGCCCTTGAGCGCGCTTTGCGCTTGCGGCAGGTCGAGCAGTTGAAGAATCACGGGCTGGTCTTTGCCGAGCAGATCGCCGTTGGCGATACGGAACAGCAGCGAGTAGCCGATTTGACCTGCGGCGCCGGTAACGGCAACGCGCTTTGCGGACTTAGCCATTGATAACTCTCCTGGACGGTGCGTGGAACGCTAGGTAGAATAACATTCTATGCGCGATGCGCGAAGCGTTGATAGAGACATGCCAGCCGGACCGCGTGCGAACGCCCCGAAGCGTTGCTGCAAGCCGGCTTGCGACGTGAGGATTCGCGCGGCGGATCACCAGTGCGGCTCGATTGTCATGCCGAGAATCTTTTTCGAGCGGAAGGAAGTATGCAGGAAGTTCCGGAAGGGAGCGGGATTCGCTCGCGTATAACGGCAAGCGCCCGAGATGAGACTGCGCTAGACGTTGCGAGGCGGAGGACAGGCAGCAGCGCGCGAATCGCGAATCGAATGGCCGATCGGCGTAAGGCGAAGCGAAAGGGCGTGCGTGCCTGGCGGTTGCGTGCGCGGCCCGTGACCTGCTGCCGGCCAGCGGGGCGGTTCAGTGCTAAAAACGCAGGGAAAACGCGTCGGCCGGCAAATGTTCCAGCCGTGCAGTGACCCGCAAGCCCTTGCCGAAGGCACATAGGAGTGCTCCGAGGTAATGTCAACACTATCCTATATCTTTATTATAAGATATAGGAATCTGCCGGAAAAGGCTGGACGTATAGCGGGCCTTTGTGTTGAAATGCGCGGCATGAATTCCAACCCGGCGAGCACGACGAATACCGACGGCGGCGCACCTGCGGTTGAGCCGGCGGCGGGTGCGTCGTCGCCGACGTTCAGCCCGCTCTACCGGCAAATCAAGGCACTCATCACGCAGGGCCTCGAATCGGGTGAATGGAAACCCGGCGAGATCATCCCGAGCGAGGTCGAACTGGCCGCTCGCTACAAGGTGAGTCAGGGCACCGTCCGCAAGGCGATCGACGAACTCGCCGCCGACAATCTTCTCGTCCGCCGTCAGGGCAAAGGCACGTTTGTTGCGACGCACAGCGAAGACCGTGTGCAGTTCCGCTTCCTGCGCCTGCTTCCCGATGACGGCGACGTTCATCATCACGTCAGCCGGCCTGCTCGAATGCAGGCGGCTGCGCGCACCGGCCGAAATCGCGCGTCAGCTCGATCTGAAGCTTGCCGACCCCGTCGTTCTTATCAAGCGTTTTTGCAGTTTGATGGCGTGACCACCGTCTTCGACGAAATCTGGCTTCCCGGCGCGGTGTTTCGCGGGCTGACGGCCGAGCGTCTCGCAGACTACAAAAGCCCGCTCTACGCGATGTTCGAGACCGAGTTCGGCACGCGCATGATTCGCGCATCGGAAAAGATTCGCGCGGTCGCCGCCGATGAAAACGTCGCGCAGTTGCTCGACGTGGCGCAGGGATTTCCGCTTCTGTCGGTCGAGCGCGTGTCGTACACCTACGGAGATCACCCCGTTGAGACGTGCGGCGCGGCTGGTACGTGACGACCGGCTACTACTATCACCAGAACGACTTGATCTGAGCGAATGGAGGAAGGGTCTGGCGGACATCGGCCGACGATTTTCGCCAGGCGCGCAGGTATGCGATTTTAGCGAGGAAAACCAGTGTCTTCTGCGGCCTTTCGCTGTAGCGCGAAATGAAAAGGCGCTAAAATCGTGGATTAGTGTTATCACCAGTTGGGGTCTAGCATGGCTGAAGCTGTAAAAAAACCAAGGCCTGAGTACCGGAACATC
>LFJI01000096.1 GCA_001235855.1 Candidatus Burkholderia brachyanthoides | reverse complement strand
GAAGTGTTACCCCTGTCCTGGAACAGGTGTTACCCATCTCTCCGGTCTATACAATTCTTGTTTAGCAGCGCGGTGAAGCGTCTGGCGACGGCGACGCGCTGTCGCTCGTCGAACGATACGGCGGACCACGCGGCGAACGCGCGACACGCAGCCGTCACGGCCTGTTCGACGTCATCGGCGGCCGCAGAGTTGCCTTGCCATAGACCTCGTCGTTGCCCGGATTGCGCGATGCGAACGCGCCGCCCTTACCTTCCCGCCACTCACCGCCGATATACAACCACAACCGGTTCGAGATTTCCATGTCGTCTCTCTTTGTGTCGTCTCTCTTTGTTTCGTGCTTTTATTTCGCATGCGGGTAGGACGTCAGTACGCGCACCGTGTCGCCTTCCTGCACGCGCAGCGCGGCGGCTTCTTCGGCAATCAGCAGGAACGCGCCGTCTTCGACCGCGCCGGCCGTCACGCCGCAGCGAAAGTCCTCGAGCAGCGTGTTCGACACGAGGCTTTTGGCATCGCGCTCAACGGAGGACGCACGTTCGCCGATGCGCACCGTGGCCAGCACGCTCTCGCGCACCGTGCGCAAGTCGCCGATGTGGCATTCGAGCACCGGACCCGCATCGAAGATATCGACGTGATTCTCGTAACGCAGCCCTTCCGCTTCGAGCATCTTGCGCGCGGGCCGTGTCCTTGTGCGTGATGCCGACGGCGTTTTTAGCGGCGTCGGGCAGCAGGTCGAGATACACGGGATAACGCGGCATCAGTTCCGCGACGAAAGACTTCTTGCCGTGCAAACTCAGATAATCGGCTTCGTTGAAATCGATCTGATAGAAGTGCGAGCCGACCACGTTCCAGAACGGCGACTCGCCGTTGTCATCGAAATGGCTGCGCAGTTCGGCGCACAAACACGCTGCGGAAAGCGCTCCATGAATTGCGCGATGAACATGAAGCGCGAGCGCGACAAACAAACCGCCCACGCCCGCTGTTCGATAACGCGGGCTCGGAAACAGCGAACACACTTCCTAATAACCCGTCAGATCGTGCGAGATATTGAGCAAGGACATGCGCGTCCACACACCCATGTCCTTGCTCGCATGCACGACCGTCGAGACGCGATAGTTGTAGAACGGCTGCTCCAGCCCGACTTCGGTCTCGATGCCGCACACGCTCGCGATATCGCCGCTCGCGGTGTCTTCCGTCACGGAAGAGGTAGCTCGCCTCGAGGGCTGGCGCCTGCTCCGCGAGCGTACGGCGCACGCGTTCGACACGCGCGGCCAGCGCTGCGCGATCCGGCTTGAAGGTGGTCGGGCCCGGCCCCGTTTCCTGCGCGAGCGCGACAAGGGCATCGACGTCTTCCGGCTGCGTGCATCGCACGACGATTATTGCATTTCTCCCGATGCCTGATGCAACGGCATGCAACGCACCGTGTCTTTCTCGGCGACGCCCAGCGCAGCGCGGGCGTCGGCCGTGAGCGTGGCGCCATCGCCGCGCGTCTCGCTCAGGCGCGTGACGGCGCAGCGAAACGCGTGCGCGCCGCCCACCGCTTCCCAGAAGGGCGGTCGTCGGTGACGCCGAGCATCAGTGAGAATATCTCGCCAGAAAAGCTATCTCGCCAGAAAAGCGCTTGCGGTTCGCAGCGATGTACAGCATGCGCGCGCGAGAAAGCAGATGCGCGCACGCGTCGTCCGCCGGATTGCGCAAGGACGGATCGATATAAAAGCCCGTCAGCCGGCTCTTGCCGGTGAGTTTCGTGCGAAATGGTGAGCGCGTGGATCTTGCGGTTCACCTTGAGTTCGCGTGATGCGTGGAACGAAGAGATAGAACTCCTCGCCGGGAAAATCCACTTCCGCGCGAAACGAATCCTCGGACAGCGCGATGCGCGACTCCAGCGCGCGCCGGTCGCACGGCAGCGAATGTAGCACGGGATGCGCCGCGCATGCTATGCGCTCGAGTACGTCGAGATCGGCGAGCCTTGCGGGACGGACGCATAGCATCGTTGAGTCCTGAATCAGCGGTTGCCGGCCACGACCTGCTCGATCACCCGGCCGATGCGCGCGAAGCCTTCGTGCAGATCGTCGAGCGGCATCACGAGCGAGGGCGCGAAGCGCAGCACGTTCGACCCCGTGATCAGCATGATGACGCCGTGCGCGGCCGCCGCGTTGAGCACGTCTTTCGCGACGGTCCTTGTAGGCGTCGCTCAGTTCCGCGCCGATCGAAAGGCCGCGTCCGCGAATCTCTTTGAACATGCCGTGACGCTCGTTGATGCGTTCGAGATGCAGCCGGATCGCCTCGCTGCGCGCGTTCACGTCTTCGAGCAGCTTCGAGTCGCTGATCAGTTCCACGACCTTGTCGGCAATCGACGCGCCCAGCGGATTGCCGCCGTAGGTCGTGCCGTGCACGCCGATGGGAAAGGCGTTGCCCAGCGCCTTTGCGCTCGTGAGGATGTCGGGCGTCACACCGTATTGCATGTAGGCGTAGAATGTGTTTATGTGGCCGATGTCGGTCTGCACTTCGTCGAAGATCAGGAGCGCGTCGTGTTCATCGCACGCATCGCACAGGCCTTTGAGGAAAGCCGGATCGGCGGGAATCACGCCGCCTTCGCCCTGCACCGGCTCGACGATCACCGCGCAGGTTTTCGGGCCGATGGCTTCCAGCGCGCGCGGCAGGTCGTTGTACGGCAGATGGCGAATGCCTTACGGTTTTGCGGACCGAAACCTTCCGCGTACTTCGGCTGGCTGCCCACGCTCACCGCGTGAAAGAAGGTGCGGCCGTAGAAGGACTGAAGGACTGCGTGAAGGAGAGGATCTCGATCTTCTGCTCGCCGTGCTTGTCGATGGCATGGCGTAACGGCGCGCGAGTTTCAGCGCGGCTTCGTTGGCTTCCGCGCCCGAATTGGCGAAGAACGCGCGATCGGCGAAGGTGAGATCGGTCAGGCGTTTCGCGAGGCGCAATACCGGCGCGTTGGTGTAGCCGTTGCCGATATGCCAGAGCTTGTCGCCCTGCTCGTGCAGCGCTTTCAGCAGTTCGGAATGGGCGTGGCCCAGCGCCGTCACCGCGATGCCGCCCACGAAATCGACATAGTCGCGGCCTTCGGTATCCCACACGCGCGAACCGCGTCCCCGGTCGGGCACGAAACCGGCCGGCGCGAACACCGGCACCATCACTTCGTCGAACGTCGCACGATTCACATCGATTCCGCTCATGAGCCACCTCTCGTCTGGGCAATGCAACGAGTTCGAGTTTAGGCAATCGCACGGGTTCCGTCTTGCGTGATCGCGACATGCCGCGACGGGTTTTTTCGCAAGAAACAGCGCGAGTCGCGCTGTTTTTCGATAAAGTTGCGGCGTTCCTCACGCGGCGTCACGCCGAACCGCTCGCGATATGCGTTCGAAAAATGTGCCGCCGACGCGAATCCGCACGCAAGGCTGATCTGCACCACCGACTGGCTGGTGCGCTGCAACTGCGCGCGGGCCTCGTTGAGCCGCAGGTTGAGATAGTACTTCGAGGGCATCGCGCCCAGATGCTGGCGCAACAGGCGCTCCAGTTGCCGGCGCGAAATGCCGACCAGACCGGCGATGTCGTCGGTGGCGAGCGGCTCTTCGAGATTCGCCTGCATGAGTTGCAGCGCGTCGGCGAGACGTGCATCGCGCTCATCCGGTGCGGCGGCATGCGCTGCCCTTTGCCGCCCGTGCGCAACGCGCTGGCGCCCAGCGTATCCGCGATGCGTTCGGCGAGGCCCTGACAGTGATCGCGCGCGATCATCGCGAGCATGAAGTCGATGCTTGCCTGACCACCGGAGTATGTGCCGAGCGCACGGTCGATCTCGAAGATCTGCTGCGTCACGTCGATGTCCGCGAATCGATGCGCGAACTCGTGATGCGTCTCCCAGTTCACCGCGACGCGATGTCCCGCGAGCCGTCCCGTTATCACGAGCCACCATGTGCCGTGATGGATGCCGGACCCGCATGCCGCGCCGGACGCGACGCGCGCGAGATGGGCGAGAAAGCGCGTCTGATCCGCGAACGGCCGGTAGCGCTCCGTCATCACGATCAGCCAGTCGTAGCGAATGTCGCCGTGGAACGCGTCGCCGGGAAGCTGCGCGCCGCCCGCGAGCGTCAGCGCGCGGCCGTCGTGCGTATGGATGCGCCACTCGTAGAGCAGACGGCCGTCCGTCGATCTCGTTGGCGAGCGCGAGACTATCGACGACCGGCCCGAGACCTCTCATCGATAGCGGCGGCAGCGCGACAATCGCCACGCGCAGCGGCGCGTCCGTCACGTTATTTCAGGCTTCCCGACAGGAACTAACGCAGACGCTCGCTCTTCGGCGCGCTCAGCACATCGGCGGGCGCGCCCTCTTCCTCCGTGCGCCCCTGATGCAGGAACATCACCTGATTCGACATGTTGCGCGCGAAGCCCATCTCGTGCGTGACGACGATCATGGTGCGGCCTTCTTCCGCGAGACGCTGCATCACCTTCAGCACTTCGCCGACGAGTTCGGGATCGAGCGCGGAGGTGGGTTCGTCGAACAGCATCACATCGGGATGCATGGCGCGCGCGATAGCCACGCGTTGCTGCTGGCCACCCGACAGGTGCGACGGATACTGCTTTTCCACACGCGGCGGCAGGCCGACCTTCTCCAAATATTCGCGCGCGCGGTCCTCGGCTTCCTTCTTCGACACGCCGAGCACGTGAATGGGCGCTTCCATCACGTTCTCGATGGCGGTCATGTGCGGCCAGAGGTTGAAGTGCTGGAACACCATCGCGAGCTTGGTGCGCACGCGTTGCAGCTGCTTGTGATCCGCGACTTCGAGATTGCCGGTCTTGTCGGTCCTGGTGCGCACGGCTTCGCCATTGACGACAATATGCCCCGCGTTCGGCCGCTCCAGAAAAATTGATGCAGCGCAGGAACGTGCTCTTGCCTGAGCCGCTCGCGCCGATGATGCTGATCACGTCGCCCACGCGCGCGGCGAGCGAGAGACGCCCTTGAGCACTTCATTGTCGCCGTAGCGCTTGTGTATGTCTTCGGCGACGAGCTTGGTCGCGACGTCTTTGGCGGTAGGCTCCAACACTTCTCTCCTCGATGATCTCCGTGTGCCGCGTAGATCGCATGCGGTGCGACACCGCGTGACGGATTCGAATTCTACTCGCTCGATGCGCGGCCTCAGTCGCGGGCGATGCCGCGCACCACCTGCGCGACCTGCCCGTTCGCCACCGCGATATCGGGACTGTCCTGCAACAGCGGCAGAAAACGCTCCGCGAAAGCCGGGTCGCGCGTGCCCGCGCTGAACATCGCGACGATCGCGCCGGCTTGCGCGATGCGCGCCTCGGCGGTCGCTTCGGCGTCGTCGAGCGCCACGATCAGCGTCGAAAGCGGCGCAAGCCAGCGGTACGCCGAGCCGTTGATCACGATCTGCAGGAACTCGCCGGGCGATACCGGTCCGAACTCCGCCTCGTGCAGGGCGCGCAGATGCGCGAGCACGCTGCGACGCAGCGTCAGCAGCGGATGCCGCACCTCGCGCAGAAAGTGTGGTGGCTTGCCGATCCGTCATCGTGTTCATGGCCGTCTCCGTGCGTTTCCGAAGAGTCATAGATGATGCCGATTCGCCCACGATCAAGGGCCTGCGAGCCGCGTCAGCCGACCCGCGTGCGGCCCGTGTAACGGATGAATTCGGCGACGGTGAGCGGCGTGGAATACAGCCAGCCTTGCCCGAATCGCGCGCCACGCACGCACAGATACGCGGCCTGTTCCTCACGCTCGATGCCTTCGGCGATGACCTGCACGTCCAGCGTCGCCGCCATGTTGATGATGTGCGATCCGACGCTGCTCGAGGCCGCATCCTGCCCGACCGTATCGACGAAGGACTTGTCGATCTTCAGGCCATCGACGCGAAAGTTCTGCAAATGCGACAGGCTCGAATAGCCGGTGCCGAAGTCGTCGAGGTAGACTGCGTGACCGGCCGCGCGAAATGCGGTGATGACTTCCTTGGCGGCGTCGGCATCGAGGAAGCTGTGCTCGGTCGCCTCGATGTGGATCTGCCGCAGACGCACGCCCTGCTGCGCCACGGTCGGGCCGAGCACGTTAGCGGTGCGTCGTGAGATCCAATGCCGACAGGTTCACCGATATGTAGTACTATTTTTCTACTAGTGTAGAAAATCGCCGAGCTCGAGCAGCACGGTGTCGAGCACCTGATCGGTGATCGCCTGGATCAGCCCGCGATGCTCCGCGAGCGGAATGTCGCGAGTCGCTGACGCCAGGTGTGATGCGTCGCGCTCACGACGACTGCGAGCGGCATCGACACGGAACGGCGCACGACATAGGTCGTGCAATCCGGCGCCGGCGAAGTCATTCGGTACACCACCAGCGCGACACCGGCGTCGGTGGCCGGCGTGCGCGCGATCACGCGGTTCGCTTCGGTATTGATGACGGCCAGCCCGATGGGATAGCGCGTATCGACATAGAGCGCAGGGTCGGTGGTGATATAGGCAGGCGCCGTCGCGGCCCATCACGAGCAATTCCGTGCCGCCCGGCAGACACGCCAACGCATACCAGGCGCTGATGCCGTCGCGCGAACGCCAGTCAGGCGCCGGCAGCGAGAGGCTGTCGGGCGTGCCGGCTGACACCGCGCCGAGTAACGACGAACATTGCCAGTGGCCGTCGCGATCGTAAGCGCCCACATCGCGCACCTGCTAGTGATGCAGCGCAATGCGCCGCAGTTCGCGCAGATACAGCGTCGAACAGGGCAGCGCCTCCCTCCACTCTGCCGATTTCCCCGAGCGCGTCCGACAGGCGGCGCGTCACGTCTTCGGCGTGCAGCAGCACGGCATCGGCGATGACGGAAAGGCGCGTGGCGTCGTCCTGAACCTGGTCGCGGCGCGCGAACACATAGCCGATGCCGGCCGGCACCAGCGCGGCAAGCGCTCCTCGTTGGAGTTTATTCATTGCGTGTTATGGTGCGCGCCTTAGCGGGCGGTCGGCGCCGCTCGCGCGTGCGCCTATGTTCCGACTCGTTGCGATCGGCCCCGGGTCCTTACGCCCGTCGCCCCATATGCACGCTTTGCGGAGGCGCTTTCGTGTGCGCTCATACTGCGTTGACGCGCGTTTTCGTCAGCATGCGACAGGCTGGCTCCACCCCGTGAACCGCGCGCGATGATCGCCACGCGCGCGGCCCTTCGCGGTGCCGGACAAGCGGTTTAGTTTAAAGGTCGAAGATTGCCCGATTCAACGACTTCTTGCGACTAAAACTCGCCCGCTTGGTGGTCTGGCGCACGGCCTGTCCATACTTCTTTGCCTCGGCGCGGCATGAGAGAATTGGCACTTCGGGAATCGATCGATGCCTTCGCTTCTCGAATCGCACGGCGTGACTCTCGAAACGATTCCCGGAACCACGACATGGCCTTACTGAGCCTTTCCTCGCCGCTCATTCGCGCCGCATCCGCCGACGACTTCCATGCTATCGCGCGGATCTATTCCCACTACGTGTTCAACGCGCTCGCGACCTTCGAGGAAACGCCACCGTCCATCGACGAGATGCGCGCGCCATGCGGGCATCGTCGGCACGGAACTGCCTTATGTGGTGTGGTAGCCGAACTCGACGGCGTCGTGGCGGGTTATGCGGGTTATGCGTATGCGTCCGCGTATAGACCGCGCTCGGCGCACCGGCATACCATCAAGGATTTGATCTATGTCGCCGATGGCATGGGCGGACGCGGCATCGGCCTTGCGCTGCTCACCGCGCTGATCGGCCGGCGCGAACGCGGACCGTGGCGGCAGATGATCGCCGTGATCGCCAACAGCGGTAACGCCGGGTCGATCGCGTTGCATGCGCGGCTCGGCTTCAAGCATGGCCAATGGGTCGATACCGTGCTGATGCAACGTCCGTTGCGCGCGGACGAAGCATCGGGCGGCGAGTCGGCTTGATCCCGACGCGCGCTCATCGCACTTTCGGATGCCAGCCGCTTTGCACCCGCTAACATGCGACTTTGATCACCTGCCCTCACACGCCTTGCCGACCTATACCCTCGCCTTCGCCATCACCACCGAAATCGACATTCGCAAGAGCCGCTTCATCGCGCTAGCGATTCCGGTCGCGGACCGCGATGCCGCTATGCGCGAACTCGAACGCCTGCGCGCCGAGCATCTGACGGCAGACGCACGTCTGCTGGGCGCTGCTCGCGGGCGGACAGTCTCGGGCATGCCCGATGACGGCGAGCCGTCGGGCAGCGCCGGGCAGCCGATTCTCGAAGTGCTGCGGCATCACGAGGTCGATAGCGTGCTGGCCGCCATGGTATGCTATCAATATAATGGTATTAATGCTGGGCGCGGGCAGTCTGGTGCGCCCCTATACCGATGCCATCGCCATGCAGCGCGTCGAACGCATTGAACAAGGCATGCTCGCGGTGGAAGTCGATTACGCGGACGAGGCGCGCGTGCGCCGCTAGATCGCGCAGCACGACGCCGAGCTGCGCGATCTGACCAACAGGCGCGCTGCTATCGTCGAGGTGCAAGCGTGAGCGAATCCGCCGACTGCGCGTGCGCCACCATGACCGTCGAGCCGGGTGGGCACTTCGTCGCGGTGCGCGCGGGCGAAACGCTGCTCGAGGCGGCGCTACGCGTGGGCTTGTCCTTGCCGCGTTCGTGCCGCAAAGGCACGTGCCGCGCGTGCCTTTGCCGGATCGTGCAGGGCGAGGTGAGGTGCGTTATCGCGTGGAATGGCCGGGACTCACCGCCGAGGAAAAAGCCGGCGGCTGGATTTTGCCGTGCGTGGCGCTGCCGCAGGGCGATGTGACCATCGATTAGCGCCGCCAGCGATGCGCCGGTCGCGCCCCGCCCGATCCGCTCGCGCGGATTCTGAGCAATTTCGCGCGAATGGCAACGAAAAAGCGGTGTACGGCCTGCGGGTATTCCGGGATTGTCGTCTTTATTCAACAACCTACGATGTAATTCCAGCCCGCCGTTAACAGATTTTCATACGCAGAGGGTGCAGGAATACTCTCAAAAAGAGTAGAATTGCGTTTTGCCCTAAATTCTGGCAGGGCTAGATCAACCGAGATTTCAATGACCAAGATTCTGTTGAAAGAGAACGAGCCTTTCGACGTCGCCATGCGTCGTTTTCGCCGTACCGTCGAGCGCACGGGCCTAATTCAGGAACTCAAGTCGCGCATGGCATACGAAAAGCCGACCACCGAGCGCAAGCGTAAGAAAGCTGCTGCTGTCGCTCGTCTGCGCAAGCAAATCCGCCGCGCGCAGTTGCCGAAGAAGTTCTATTGATCGACGGTTGTTAGCTCAGGCGTTTCGCCTGTTTTGACCTGAGTTCGTCCGCGGTAATCGGCATCAAAGTCTGAATCGGATCGGATAGCGGTTTCGCGTGGTAGCAGTGGCCTGTAGCAGCATCCGGCCGCAGCGCGACAAGTTCGCGGATCGTGCAACGTGGGGTTGCGCGCCCCGCTCCGAAAAGCGACTTGCAAGAATGTATGGAGCCTGCATGAGTAACTGCTTATGCAGGCTTTTCGTGTTCTGGGATTGGTTTTTGTTGCGTTTTCGCTTTTAGTATTTGCGAATGGCGATGAAGTGAGTAAGTCAGATTTGGACGCACAAAAGCAAAGAGCCCTGTCCTCTGAACTGCACCCCAAGAGTTGGACGCTGATCCAACCTTTGGGG
>LFJI01000095.1 GCA_001235855.1 Candidatus Burkholderia brachyanthoides | reverse complement strand
TGAAGGGGCGCGGCAAAAGGAGCTAAATGTGTTACCCCTGTCTCCGGTCTGTACAGAACGTCACGAACTTCCAGAACATCGACAAGGTGCGTTCGCGCGGTGCGGAAGTCGCCTACGAAGGTCAGGACATGTTGCTGCGCGGACTCGATCTGATCGCCAACGTCGCCTATACGCAATCGAAGATCATTGCCAACGCGAACAATCCGGCGTCGATGCCGAACACGTGCGGTGGCACGAGCACGTACTTCGTCGTCGATATGAAGCTCACGTACAAGCCGACCAAGCGCACCGAACTGGGCGTGGGCATCGACAACCTGTTCGAGCGGTGCTACTACGTGTTCCACCCGTACGCGGGACGCACGTTCTTCTATGTGGAAGGACGTATCGGTATCTGATGCCCGATTCGTCATTCAGTCATGATCCAACGCAACGGAATCGCCATGAACGCATCCGACACACACACCATGCTGTACGACGAGACCATCGCGCACCGGCGCACGCTGTGGCGCTGGCACTTCTATGCCGGTCTCTTCGTGATGCCGCTCCTGATCATGCTTGCGATCACGGGCACCCTGTACTGCTTTCAGCCGTAGCTCGAACCGCTGCTGTATCGCGTCGGATGATCGTCGCAGATACCGGCGCGCCGCGTCTGCCGGCCGATGCGCTGCTCGCGAAGGCCATCGCCCACGAACCGCGCGACGCGACGCCCACGCTCGCGCAGATCGAAACCGACCGCACGCGCAGCACCGAATTCTTGTTTTGCCTGAAGTCGGGCGAGAGCGAAAGCGTCTATGTGAATCCCTACGATGGCGCGGTGCCCGGCATGCTTTCGATCGAACATCGTTTCATGAAACAGATGCGCAATCTGCATCGCGGGTTGCTGCTCGGCAAGCCCGGCAAACTCGTCATGGAACTGGCCGGCTGCTGGACACTCGTGATGATCGGCACGGGCGTCGCCTTGTGGTGGCCGGACAGGGCGCGCCGGGGCGGCGTGCCGGGTGGCGTATGGTTGTTGCCCAGACTTTCGCTGCGCGGCCGCGCGTGGTGGCGCGATCTGTATGCGGTCGGCGGCGTGTGGCTCGCGTTCGGCGCACTGTTCTTCGTGTTGAGCAGATTGCCGTGGTCGGGTTCGTGGGGCAAGGAGTTCAAGGCGCTCGCGACGTCGGCATCGCTCGGTTATCCGAAGGGCGCGTGGGGCGAGGCGCACGTGCATTCTGCCGCACCTTCCCAACCAGCCGGTGCACACGACATGCACGGCGACATGAAGATGGACGATCTGCCGCTGCATCAGACGCCGTGGGCCGTCGTCGGCCCGGCATGTCTTGCTCGATGACGTGATCGCGCTGGCCGCGCGCCTCGGCGTAAAAGATGACTACGGCATCGCGCTGCCGCGCACGGCGACCGGCGACCGGCGTGTACACGGTGTCGTACCTCCCGCCCGATCCGCGTGACGAACGCACGCTGCACATCGATCAGTACAGCGGCAAGGTGCTGTCCGATATCTCGTACGCGGACTATGGCGAAGTCGCGCGCGCCATCTCCATCTTCTACGGCACGTCGCTGCACATGGGACGTTATTTCGGCGTGGCGAATCAGATTGTGAGTTCGGCGATCTCGCTCGGACTCGCGGCGCTGGCCATCAGCGGCTTCGTGATGTGGATGAAGCGCTGGCCCGCACGGGCGCTCGGCGCCCCGGTGCGTCCGCCCAAACGCCCGCCGATGCGCGCCTGGCGCGGCGGCCTGACCGTGCTCGGCGCGGTTTTCCCGCTGATGGGCGCGACCATGCTCACCGTGTGGTGTCTGGACCGGCTCGCGTTCGGACGGGCGCGAGCGTAGAGCGGAGGTGCCGCGGGCGTTTTAAGCGCGCGGCGTCGAAGTGACTTGAAGAAACTACTTCGAGCCGAAGCGCAGGCGGGTCAACTGCTCGGCTTCGTTCGACAACAGGCGTGCGGCATCGCGAATCGCGACGTCGAGCGTGATCGGACCCGGCGCGGGCGAGAAGCAGCCGCTGAAGTGTTCCGACAGACGCAGCAGCGCCGCCGGATCCACCGCGCCCGAGAGCAGCGTCGCCGGCACGCCGGCATCGCGCGCGACGACTTCCGCGCCCGTCTCGAAGCGCGCGCCGAGCATGTGGAGCGCGAAGCCCAGTCCGTTCGCCGCGCCCGCGTCGAGGTAGTTGCGCTTGACGACGTCCATCGCCGGTTCCAGCACGTCGGCGAAATGGGCGATGGCGGTGTCGATGCCCGCGATTTGCTCTGGCGTCACGCCTTTTTGCGGACCGAAGATCGCGGTCGCGCCGTGATCGCCGTTGAGCGGATTGTCGACATCCGACATGCCGACGAATTCGGCTTCCTTCACGCGCGCATCCAACCCCGAAACGTCGATGGGCGCAATCTTCGCGAGCGCCGATGGCACCGGATCGAGTTCAGCGCCGTTTGCATCGAACGGCTTCACGCCGAGTCCGACGAGCAGGCCCGCGCCGCCGTCGTTCGTGCTGCTGCCGCCGAGCGCGACAAAAAACTTGTGGGCGCCCGTGTCGAGCAGCGCGCGAATCGCTTCCCCATGCCGAGCGTGCTGCGTTCCGTTACGGGCACGGCCATGCCGTCCGGATCGGTGTGATACCGACCACTTCCGCCGTCTCGAGAATCGCGGCGCCGTCGGCGAGCAGGCCGGTCGCGGCATCGCGCCGTGCGGACGACGCGCCGCGCACATTCAGCATGCGCCGCTCGCCGCCGACCGCGAGCATCGCGTCGAGCGTGCTTTCGCTGCTATCGGCCATCGGACTGATGCGGATTTGGGCATCCGGCCGCGCGCGCCGGATGCCCCCGGCGATGGCGTTCGCGACGCCTTCGGCGGAAAGCGAACCCTTGAAAGAGTCGGGAGCGATGACAACTACGGGAGCAGGCATGATGATGTCTCGATATTGTGATCTTTGAAGGCGCGCTTGAAGCGAAGCGCGGCGGCGAAGCCTTATCTATGCCTCTTTCGCATGGTTTCCATGCAGTACGGCAATGGAGCGCGCATCTGGTCGGCTTGGTGCGGATTTCACGCGCCGCCAAGCTTATCAGCGCGACGCCCGCGCAAAATAGCGGCGCTGCGATAGTCGGAATTGTGCGTGCCGTTGGCGTGCCAGAAAACGCGGATTTACGCCGAAATCCCGGTCAAAACGGCGTCAAACCGGTTGAAACGCGGCATACACCGATCCGTTGCGAGGCCGGGTCGTTTTGTTTGCTAAAATATTTAGCTATGTTGACGACACCGCGTCGGCGGCGGTCTGAACGCCGAAAAATCCGTGCTCGCGCACCGGATCGAGGTTCAGCGCCACTTCCGGCCGGCTCACGCAGAAACCAGACGGACCCGCGCCTTTAGAACCGCGAAAGAACCGAACACCGAACATCGAAATACTCTAGGACGATTGAAGCCATGGCTAACGTTGAAAACCTCAGCAAGCTCGAACGCCGCGTCACCATCTCCCTGCCGAAAGACACCGTGCAGAAGGAAGTCGATTCGCGCATCCGCCAGTTGGCCAAGACCGTGCGCATGCCGGGTTTCCGCCCGGGCAAGGTGCCGCTCAGAATGGTGTCGCAGCAGTACGGCGGCCAGGTCGAGGCAGAAGTGCTGAGCGACAAGATCGGCACGGAATTCTTCGACGTGGCGCGCGCGGAAAACCTGCGCGTCGCCGGCCAGCCGAGCTTCGCCCCTAAGGCCGAAGCCGCCGCCGAAGACTACGCGTTCAACGCGACTTTCGAGGTGTATCCCGAAGTGAAGCTGGGCGATGTAGCCACGGCTCAGATCGAGCGCACCGTCACCACCATTTCCGAAGCCGAAGTCGACCGCACGCTCGACATCTTGCGCAAGCAGCGAGTGCACTTCCACGCGCCCGGCGAAGGCGGCGAGCATGGCGACGGCGGCGCCACGGCCGCTCAGAACGGCGACCGCGTGACGCTGGACTTCGTCGGCAAGCTCGACGGTGTGGCGTTCGAAGGCGGCACCGCGAACGACTTCGCGTTCGTGTTGGGCGAAGGCCGCATGTTGCCGGAAGTCGAAACCGCCACGACCAGCCTGAAGGTCGGCGAATCGCGCGAATTCGACCTCAAGTTCCCCGTGGACTACCACGGCAAGGACGTTGCCGGTAAGACCGCTCAATTCACCGCCACCGTGAAGAAGATCGAGTGGCCGCACGTGCCGGAAGTCGACAGCGAATTCGCGAAGTCGCTCGGCATCGAAGACGGCGATCTGACCAAGATGCGCGGCGAGATCAAGAACAACCTGGAGCGCGAAGCCAAGCGCCGCACGCAGCAGATCGTGAAGAATCAGGTCATGGACGCGCTGCTCAGCATCTCCGAACTCGACGTGCCGAAGGCGCTGATTGAACAGGATCAGCAGCGTCTGGTCGACATGGCGCGTCAGGATCTGCAGCAACGCGGCGTGCCCAACGCGGCGGACGCACCGATTCCGGCCGAAATGTTCGCCTCGCAAGCCGAGCGCCGCGTGAAGCTGGGCCTTGTGCTCGCCGAACTGGTGACGGCCAACGAACTGCAAGCGAAGCCGGAGCAGATCCGCGCAGAAGTCGACGAGTTCGCCAAGAGCTACGAAGACCCGAAGGAAGTCGTCCGCTGGTATTATTCGAACCAGCAACGTCTCGCCGAAATGGAAGCGTACGTCGTCGAAAGCAACGTCGTCGACTTCGTGCTCGGCAAGGCCAAGGTGACCGACAAGGAAGTCAGCTTTGAAGAACTGGCCAGCGCAACAGCGCAAGCCTGACGCCTAGGGCTTGAGGGCGTGCGGGGTCGCCGGCGTTGACGGCTCCACGCCTTTTTTGCATTAAAGTTGTGGGTCGGCCTGCCGTTCTCTAGGCCGTGCCTTGTCGTCAGTATTACTATTCCGAATAAGGAAATTGCATGACCTTTCGCGCTGAATTGCTCGACACATTGGCGTCCAACGCTCCGCGGAACTTCGAAGCCCAGGCGCTCGGCCTCGTTCCGATGGTCGTGGAAACGAGCGGCCGCGGCGAGCGTGCCTATGACATCTACTCACGTCTCCTGAAAGAGCGCGTCGTGTTCCTCCTCGGCGAAGTCAACGACCAGTCGGCGAATCTTGTCGTCGCCCAGTTGCTGTTCCTCGAAAGCGAAAACCCGGACAAGGACATTAGCCTGTATATCAACAGCCCGGGCGGCTCCGTGTCCGCCGGCATGGCGATTTACGACACGATGCAGTTCATCAAGCCGGACGTCTCCACACTGTGCATGGGTCTCGCCGCGAGCATGGGCGCGTTTCTGCTGGCCGCCGGTGCGAAGGGCAAGCGCGTTGCGCTGCCGAATGCCCGCGTGATGATCCACCAGCCGTTTGGCGGCGCACGTGGACAAGCGTCGGACATCGAAATCCAGGCGCGCGAAATCCTGTACCTGAAGGAGCGTCTGAACCAGTTGCTGTCGCATCACACCGGCCAGCCGGTCGAGCATATCGCGCGCGATACCGACCGCGACAACTTCATGTCGGGCGACGATGCGCAAGCGTACGGTCTCGTCGACCAGGTGCTGCACAAGCGCCCGTAAGCGTCGGATTGGCGTCCGGAGTGACGCCGTGCCGGTGCGTACGAGGACCGGCGAATACGGCGCAAACGCCCTTCGGGCGGATGAAACTGCATGGCTGAATCGAAGGGCGTATCTTGTAGCAAGAGTGTCCGGAGGCTTACACTTATGGCGGACAAAAAAGGTTCCAGCAGCGAAAAGCTGTTGTATTGCTCGTTTTGCGGAAAGAGCCAGCATGAGGTGAAGAAACTCATCGCCGGGCCGTCGGTGTTCATCTGCGATGAATGCATCGACCTCTGCAACGAGATCATTCGCGACGAGGCCGCCGGCGCGGCGGAAGAAGCCGGGCTGGCCAAGTCCGACCTGCCGAGCCCGCAGGAAATCAGCGACATCCTCAATCAGTACGTGATCGGCCAGGAACGCGCGAAGAAAATTCTCGCAGTGGCTGTGTACAACCACTACAAGCGTCTCAAGCATCTCGACAAAAAGGACGACATCGAGCTGTCGAAGAGCAACATTCTCTTGATCGGGCCGACCGGTTCGGGCAAGACGCTGCTTGCACAGACGCTGGCGCGCATGCTGAACGTGCCGTTTGTGATCGCGGACGCCACGACGCTGACTGAAGCCGGTTATGTGGGCGAGGACGTCGAGAATATCATTCAGAAGCTGCTGCAGAACTGCAACTACGAAGTCGACAAGGCACAGCGCGGCATCGTCTATATCGACGAAATCGACAAGATCAGCCGCAAGTCGGACAACCCGTCCATCACGCGCGACGTATCGGGCGAGGGCGTGCAGCAGGCGCTGCTCAAGCTTATCGAAGGCACGATGGCGTCGGTGCCGCCGCAAGGCGGGCGTAAGCACCCAAATCAGGATTTCATCCAGGTCGACACGACCAACATCCTGTTCATCTGCGGTGGCGCGTTCGACGGGCTCGAGAAGGTCATCACCGACCGGACGGAAAAGACCGGCATCGGTTTCGGCGCGAGCGTGAAGAGCAAGCAGGATCGCGACGCGGGCGAAGTGCTGCGCGAAGTCGAGCCGGAAGATCTGATCAAATTCGGTCTCATCCCCGAGCTGATCGGCCGTCTGCCGGTGGTCGCCACGCTCGGCAAGCTGGACGAAGCCGCGCTGGTCAAGATCCTGATCGAGCCGAAGAACGCGCTGGTCAAGCAGTACCACAAGCTGTTCGGCATGGAGCGCGTCGAGCTGGAGATTCGTCCGGCTGCGTTGCAGGCC
Source organism: Candidatus Burkholderia brachyanthoides (assembly GCA_001235855.1). Lineage (GTDB taxonomy): Bacteria > Pseudomonadota > Gammaproteobacteria > Burkholderiales > Burkholderiaceae > Caballeronia > Caballeronia brachyanthoides. The sequence goes on along the minus strand of LFJI01000095.1, from coordinate 2,916 downwards.
ATCGCTCAGAAGACGATCCGCCGCAAGACCGGCGCGCGTGGTCTGCGCTCGATCCTGGAGCAGGCCTTGTTGGACGTGATGTACGAATTGCCTACCATGAAGGGCGTGTCGAAGGTGATCGTCGACGACAACACCATCGATGGCGACGGCAAGCCTTTGCTCATCTATGAAGATGCGCCGAAGGTAGCGGGTTCCAACTGAAGTAGGCTGTGTGTCGGCGAAAGGCCGTTCATGGCGACGTGAACGGCCTTTGTTTATTTTTTCGGTTTATTGTGGACGTTACTGACGCAAACTTGGACTAACGACTTTTCCTTTCCGATAAAGGCTTGCAATAGTGCTTACCGGCCTTAAATACGAACTACGAACGAACCGATTCCATTCTGGGGAAATGAAATGTCAGGAACCCAACTCCTGCCGCAGGAACGCATTACGCTGCCGCTGCTCCCGCTGCGCGACGTAGTTGTATTCCCGCATATGGTGATTCCGCTCTTCGTGGGGCGGTCCAAGTCGATCAAGGCCCTGGAAGCCGCGATGGAAGGCGGTAAGCTCATCACGCTCGTCGCCCAGAAAACGGCGGCGAAAGACGAGCCGACCGAAAAGGATATGTACCAGGTGGGATGTGTCGCCAACATCCTGCAAATGCTCAAGCTGCCCGACGGCACGGTCAAGGTGCTCGTCGAGGGTTTGCAACGCGCGAAAACGCTCTCGATCGAAGAGCAGGAAACGCAGTTTTCCTGCGACGTGATGCCGCTCGAGCCCGATCACGCCGACAGCGCTGAAACGGAAGCGCTGCGCCGCGCGATCGGCTCGCAGTTCGATCAGTACGTGAAGCTCAACAAGAAGATTCCGCCGGAGATCCTGACCTCGCTGTCAGGCATCGACGAAGCGGGTCGTCTGGCAGACACCATCGCCGCGCATCTGCCGCTCAAGCTCGACCAGAAGCAGCACATCCTCGAGATGTTCCCGGTCATCGAGCGTCTCGAGCATCTGCTCGCGCAACTCGAAGCCGAAATCGACATCCTTCAGGTCGAGAAGCGCATCCGTGGGCGCGTGAAGCGTCAGATGGAAAAGAGCCAGCGCGAGTACTACCTGAACGAGCAGGTCAAGGCCATCCAGAAGGAATTGGGCGAAGGCGAAGAGGGTGCGGATCTCGAAGAACTCGAGAAGCGCATCGCGGCCGCGCGCATGCCGAAGGAAGCCAAGAAGAAGGCCGATGTCGATCTCAAGAAGCTCAAGCTCATGTCGCCGATGTCGGCTGAAGCCACGGTCGTGCGTAACTACATCGACACGCTGATCGACTTGCCGTGGCGCAAGAAGAGCAAGGTCAACAACGACCTCCCGAACGCCGAATGCGTGCTGGATGAAGACCACTTCGGTCTCGAGAAGGTGAAGGAACGCATTCTCGAATATCTCGCGGTTCAGCAGCGCGTCGAAAAGGTCAAGGCCCCGATCCTCTGCCTCGTCGGGCCGCCCGGCGTGGGTAAGACGTCGCTCGGCCAGTCGATCGCGCGCGCCACGAACCGCAAGTTCGTGCGCATGGCGCTGGGCGGCGTGCACGACGAGTCCGAGATTCGCGGTCACCGTCGCACGTATATCGGCTCGATGCCCGGCAAGATTCTGCAAAGCCTGACCAAGGTCGGTGTGCGTAATCCGCTCTTCCTGCTCGACGAAGTCGACAAGATGGGCATGGACTTCCGCGGCGACCCTGCATCGGCGCTGCTCGAAGTGCTCGATCCGGAACAGAACCACACGTTCGCGGACCACTACGTCGAGGTGGATTTCGACCTGTCGGATGTGATGTTCGTCGCGACGTCGAACTCGCTGAACATTCCGCCGCCGTTGCTCGACCGGATGGAAGTCATCCGCCTTTCGGGTTACACGGAAGACGAGAAGGTCAGCATCGCGCAGCGTTATTTGTCGCCGAAGCAGAAGCGCAATAACGGGCTGAAGGACGGCGAAATCGAAGTGGCGGAGCAGGCTATCCGCGACATCATTCGTTATTACACGCGTGAAGCGGGCGTGCGTTCGCTCGAGCGTGAAATTTCGAAGATCTGTCGCAAGGTCGTGAAGATGCTGCTGCTAAAGAAGGCAGAGGGCGCGGTAAAGGTCGAAGGCGGCAATCTCGATACCTTCCTCGGCGTGCGCAAGTACGACTTCGGTCTGGCCGCGAAGGAAAACCAGACCGGTCAGGTCACGGGCCTCGCGTGGACGGAAGTCGGCGGCGATCTGCTGACGATCGAGGCGGCGGTCATGCCCGGAAAGGGCGGCGTGATCCGCACGGGTTCGCTCGGCGACGTGATGAAGGAATCCGTCGAAGCGGCGCGTTCGGTGGTGCGCTCGCGCTCGCGGCGTCTGGGCATCACGGATGAGTCGTTCGAGAAGAAGGACATCCACATCCACGTGCCCGAGGGCGCGACGCCGAAGGACGGTCCGTCCGCCGGTATCGCGATGACGACGGCTCTGGTGTCGGTGCTCACCGGCATGCCAGTGCGCGCGGATGTCGCGATGACGGGTGAAATCACGCTGCGCGGTGAAGTGCTGCCGATTGGCGGGTTGAAGGAGAAACTGCTGGCGGCGCATCGCGGCGGCATCAAGCTCGTGCTGATTCCTGAGGAAAACACCAAGGATCTGGCAGACATCCCCGACAACGTGAAAAACGCCATCGAGATCGTGCCGGTTCGCTGGATCGATCACGTGCTGGAACTGGCGCTCGAACGTCTGCCCGAAGCGCTGCCCGAAGAAGAAGCGAAGGCGGCGCCCGTCGTGGCCGAAGCGAAAAAAGATGCACCGGCATCCGGCGATGTGGTGAAGCACTAAGCCACATAGTCGCCCGGCACCGAAAGCCCGCAGGTTCGCATGATCTGACCCCGCAAAGTTGGACAGTTATTCGGCTAGGCCGCTGAGGGCTGGGTCCTG
>LFJI01000094.1 GCA_001235855.1 Candidatus Burkholderia brachyanthoides | reverse complement strand
AGGGCAGTCCGGAGATCTCGCGGTTCCCGCTCAAGAGACGTACACGCATGGCCAGAGTCTACAGACCAGACGACACGCCGCTGCCGGGCATGTCGCAGGCAGTGGAAACCCTTCCGGTCATCATCGCGGGCAAGCGCAACGCGGCGGCGCTGAATGACATTTCGCAGCTCGCGCACGCTCGCGTGGCGGTCGTGGAGCGATCGCAGAACCTGGAGCGTTTTTGCGACGGCACGCGCCACAAACGGTCCCCATGATGGCGCCTTCGAGCAATTGCGCGCGACACTCGAACAGTGGGCACCGGTGTGTCTGCACACGAGTTGCGGCCCGGGTAGCCTGCGCTGCTCGCAAATGAACAGTTGGCCAGCTGGCCATCGCTGGAAGACATCGCCACGGCGGGAGGCGTGGACGAACAGTTGCTCGAAGTGTTCGTACAGGCGCTGCGCGGAGAGACGGCCGTGCTGAGCGACTTGTTGCGCGAGTGCCGAATCGATCGCTTGAAGCAATGGGTCGATCGCATCGCATGACCGGCGCGGTCGCGGTGCTCTGCTATGGCGCCCCTCATGGAGGCGCTGTCGGAGTTCCGCATGCTGATCGTGCAGGGTGATGCGGACGAAAGCCGCAATGCGGGACGGCTGCTCCTCGACAAGCTGGATCGCATCGTGGTTCGCGCCGCCGTCATCGAAACCTGGTGCGCTTCCCGCTCGCAGTGGGACGCGACATCGTCAGATGATCGGCGACGACACGCCATCCATGGGAATCAGTGCGCCCGACACATAATTCGCGCGGCGGCTCGCCAGAAACAGTGCGACGTCCGCAATTTCCTCCGGCCTGGCAAAGCGCCCGAACGGTACTTTTCGCTGACCTTCGTCGAGCGCCTGATCGCGCGTGACGCCACCTTTCTGCGCTTCGGGCGCCAGAGCTTCCTCGACGCGTTCAGTCAGCGTCGAACCCGGATTGATCGCGTTGATGCGGATGCCCAGTTTCGCGTAGTGATGCGCGAGGCCGACCGTGTTCAGCATCAGCGCTGCATTTGCCGCGCCGCCCGCGATATGGATATCCGAGGCGATCTTGCCGCCCATCCCGATGATGTTCACGATCGCGTTCGGATCGTGCTTCAGGCGCTCGGCCATGCGCTTCAGCACGACCTGCTGCGGATACACGTAGGGAAAATACTTGGCGTCCATGGCGGCCTGTAGGCGGCGGCATCGAGCGAATCGGGATCGCAGCGGTGAGGTATCGATCGGGCCGAGCGCGGCGCTCGCTTCCTCGACGACATCTTCGGCGCTGCGCGCTTCGTGCAGATCGGCGCGCGCGAGATGCACGTGATGGCCGTCGCTCGCCAACTGCTTGCTCGCACGCCCGCGCGAGGTTGGCCGGATCACGCGAGACGATCGCCACTTTCGCACCTTCGGCCACGCACGCGAGCCGATTCCCCTGCTACCGCTCGTGATCAGGACGACCTTGCCTGCCAGACCGAGGTCCATGGTATTTCGCTCCTTCGCTTCTTAGACGTAGACGACGCGCCGACGCGCGTTAGCATAGGCTGAGATTATGATAGCAGAGTGACGGAGCGCGTGTCGGTCGGACCTTTGAGTGCTGGAGGCGTCAGTTGCTGCCGTTGGCGAAGCGGGCGACAGGGTCGTCGCCGGACGATGGCGCGGTGCGGGCAGGCGAGAGCGAGCCGGTGGAGGCGCGTATTACGCGGGCGGGAGGCTCGACGGGCGTTGTCGCTGCCTGTGCCGCGCGCGCTTGCCGCTGCGCTGCGCCAGGAAGGCGGCGGCTCGAAGGTGTCGGCGGCGGCCTGGATCGGAGGCGGCGAACCGATGGCGCGGTCGCGCCGCGGCCGCCTGCGCCTGGCGCTGAGCGACGAGGGCGGCGGTTCGAATGCATCGGCGCTGGTAGGCGCGGTTGCCTGCCGCTGATCGGCGCCGGGTTGCGGGTGTGCCGCGACGACCGGGGCGGGCGCAGGGACTGGCGTGGGAACCAGCACAGCCTGAGGCTGCGGGCGACGCGATATACGTTGGCGCATCGAACAGCGTGGGCGCGGCCACGCGCCGGATACCGTCGAAATGCTTGGCCCAATACGGATTGGTCAGATAGTCGAAACGCACGGCGCCACCCGTGGACGGCGCGTTCACGAAGCGCAACTTGCCGACGTAGATGCCGACATGCGAGTGTGGATGCCCCGTCGTGTTGAAGAACACCAGATCGCCCGGCGCGATCTCGTCCGGCTCGATGGATTCGCCGCGTCCGCTCATTTCGGCCGTCGTGCGCGGCAAATAGACGGATGCCGCGCGATCGACGACATAGCGCGCGAGCCCGCTGCAATCGAAGCCCGCATCCGGGTTATTGCCGCCCCAGCGATATGGCACGCCGACGAGCGCCATTGCCTGAATCGAGATTTCCTCGCGGCCGATGCTGTGATCGACGAAAGTCGGGAAGCCGAGCGGTGGTTTGTAGGTGCGATTCGCGGCCGTGCTGGCGGCGGGCTTGCGCGTCGCCAGCTGCGGCGCGATACCACACGCGGCGAGCAGAACGGAGACGAGTAGCGGCAGCCAGATTCGACGCATTCGAGACAGGCGAGCCGACGCTCGCCCAGAAAAGAGCAGTGTGCAGATACTAGCCCGCCGAACGGGCGTGCGGCAAGAATTCTTCAGGAATTACTTCAACTTTGCGCCGTAAGTGTGGTCCGAACGAAACGTTCAGACGAAAAAACGAAAAAACGCTCCGGCGAATCGTTCCGCCGGGCCATTGATTCCGTTGAGAAATTTCGTTCAGAGGATATCGGATGCGTAATCCGCGAGACGTGAGCGTTCGCCGCGCGCCAGCATCACGTGGCCGCTGTGCGTCGAGCCTTTGAAGCGGTCGACGACGTAGGTAAACCCCGAACTGCCTTCCGTCAGATACGGCGTGTCGATCTGCGCGATATTGCCCAGGCAGACGATCTTCGTGCCCGGACCCGCGCGCGTGACGAGCGTTTTCATCTGCTTAGGCGTGAGGTTTTGTGCCTCGTCGATAATCACGTATTTGTCAACGAAGGTCCGTCCGCGCATGAAGTTCATGCTCTTCACTTTGAGGCGCGAGCGGATCAGTTCCTGCGTGGCGGCGCGGCCCCATTCACCGGCGGCGTCGTCGGTTTTCTGAAGGACTTCGAGGTTGTCGTCGAATGCGCCCATCCACGGCTGCATCTTCTCTTCCTCGGTGCCCGGCAGAAAGCCGATGTCCTCGCCGACCGGCACGGTCGCGCGCGTCACGATGATCTCGTTGTAGCGCTTGTCGTCGAGCACTTGCGCGAGACCGGCGGCGAGCGCTATCAGCGTCTTGCCGGTGCCCGCCTGCCCGAGCAGCGTGACGAAATCGACTTCCGGATTCATCAGCAGGTTGAGCGCGAAGTTCTGCTCGCGATTGCGTGCCGTGATGCCCCACACGTTGTTCTTGTGATGGCCGTAGTCGCGTAGCGTCTGCAGCAGCGCGGTCTTGCCGTTCAGTTCGCGCACGACCGCGTGAAACAACGGCTCGCCGTTCTGTGGTTCGAGATAGACGAACTCGTTGACGAGCATCGACGGACACAGCGGACCGGTGACGCGGTAATACGTCGTGTCGGTCTTGGTATCCTGCCAGCTTTCCATGCCCTTCGCGTGCTTGGTCCAGAAGTCCTGCGGCAGCGCGCGCACGCCGGAATAGAGCAGGTCCTTGTCTTCGAGAACCTGATCGTTGAAGTAGTCTTCGGCGGGCAGGCCGAGCGCATGCGCCTTGATGCGCATGTTGATGTCCTTCGACACCAGCACGACCTGACTGTCCGGGCGCTCCTTCTGCAACGCGCGCACGACACCGAGAATCTGGTTGTCCGCCTTGCGGACCGGCAGGCCCTGAACCGGTTCGATATCCGTGAGCGTGGTCTGGAAGTAGAGGCGGCCCTGCGCGTCGTGGTTGCCCTGCGACGACAGCGGAATGCCTTCCGTCATCTTGCCGGCGTTGGCCACCAGCGCGTCAAGCGTGCGGCTCACCTGACGCGCATTGCGCGCCACTTCCGACATACCCTTCTTGTGGTTGTCGAGTTCTTCCAACGTCATCATCGGCAGATAGACGTCGTGTTCCTCGAAGCGGAACAGGGAACTCGGGTCGTGCATCAGCACGTTGGTGTCGAGCACGAAGAGCTTGCGCAGTTCGGCTTCCTGCGTCACGCGCTGACGGCGTTTGGGCGGCGCGGGTGTGTCCCTGGCAGTCGCGGGCGTTGCGGCAGCAGGCGTATCGGTACGTTCGGTGCGCGCTTGCACCGGCTCCGGTGCCGCACGGTCGGCCGGCACCGGTTGCAGAAGCGCCGCCGTCTGCTTCGATTTTCGGTCGCGTGTAGGCACGCTGCCCGGCGCGGGCGACGGCATGACCGCCTCGGCCGACGCTTCGGCGGGGATCTGCGTCAGCACGTCGCTGGCGATGGCGTGCAACGTGTGCCCCGTATTCGCGGGACGCTCGGCCGCGACGGTTTCGACGGCGCCGAATGCGTCGTCATCGGCTGCCGCAGCCTGCTTTTTCGATTGCTTCGACGGCCTGGCTTTGGCCTTGTACTCTTCAGACGGAAGGAGATGTCCGAGCTTGGCCGGGGCGGTAGGCAAAGGCATGGTATTCCCTCGAAAGGAATCAGTTCATATCGTGCGCCGCCTGTCGCATCCTGCACGTCCCGCCTTCGCAGCGTGACGCGTCCGCAGTTTGCGCCTGGAGACGCGCTTCGTGGTCGAAAACGCCGGTCGCCTAGTTTTTTCGATCTGCTCCTTGGAGGTTGCCGTCCGTCACGCCGCACGTCTGTCCGAGACAACCGGTTGTCGCGCGACACCAACAAAAAAGCCGCCGTCCCGATTACCGGAACCAGCGGCTGACTTCTGTCTCAAAGCGCCCGCTACATGCCCGTTCCGCATAGTCCGGGTCCAGGCCGACCGCACCATGATTGGCGCGGCGACGTGCGCGGAGTTGCAGGGAATGGGGAGGACAGGCGCTCATTGCAGACTAATGATAACGTGCATCAAATCGCTTGTACAGCCTCGACGATAGCCTCCAGGTGGCCCGGCACCTTGATGCCGCGGAACTCCTTCCGCAGCACGCCCTTCGCGTCGAGCAGAAAGGTCGAGCGCTCGATGCCGCGCACTTCCTTGCCATACATCTTCTTCATTTTGATGACATTGAAGAGCGTGCAGATGGCCTCGTCCGCGTCCGACACGAGCGTGTAGGGCAGTTCCAGCTTGGCCTTGAAGTTGTCGTGCGATTTCACGCTGTCGCGCGAGATGCCGACCACTTCGGCGCCGATGGCCCTGAACTGGTCGTAGTGGTCACGAAATTGCAGGCTTTCCTGCGTACAGCCGGGCGTATTGTCCTTGGGATAGAAGAACAGCACCACTTTTTTGTCCCGCAGGCTGGATAGCGTGAATTCGCCACCGGTTGCGGGAGCGGTGAAGTCGGGAACGGGCTGATCGACTACAACTGGTGCAACTGGCACGAAGCTTCCTCCGGTTATTCTGGATTGTTGGCGAGCGACGTTCGTGTCCGGCGAGGGACCGATACGTCATCCGTTTCGCGCCCGACGCCATGCGCAAAACGGACAGGAGCGGCGCGATTCAGCCCGACTGGACGATCAGTTCGCCCGTGCGGCCCGGAATCTCGCCCCACGTGACAGGGTACGTGGGCAGGGTTGATCGGTCCAGCGTCGCATGATAGTCGCCCATCGTGGCAAAGGTGTGTTCCTGCGCGCGCCAGCCGGCGAGCAGTTGTTCGAACACCGGCGTGAGCTTCTGGCCTTCGAGTTCGGCGTGCAGCGTGAACACCTGATCGTGCGGGTTATCCGCTGTGCGCTTGAGCAGGTGCGCGGCGACATTGCTCTCGTCGATGCCGTCGATCCCCAGGATTTCATCGAGTGTGGGCAGGGTGGTGGGCATCTGCACGTGACCGAGCGTGCGGCCGTCGAGCACTGGGATGTACGGTCCGTGCCCGCGCCCGTCAGAGGCGTAGCGCATGCCCCAAGCGTCGATCTGCTCGAAGGCGTGGCCGTTCATCTGCCAGCCGGCGGCGCCGTGCGTGAACGGTGGCGTGCCGAACACTTCGATGAAGCGCGCGTGGCTCTGCTTCATCTGCGCGACGGTCCAGTCGCGGTCGCGGGCGCGCACGTTGTCCTGCCAGTAGACGTGATCCCACGTATGGATACCGCACTCGAAGCCGGCTTCGTGGATGGCGCGCATCTCGGACTGGCCCTCGCGGCCGATATCCGGCCCCGGCAGCAGCACGCCGTACATCAGCGTCTTGATGCCGTAATGCTCGACCACCGACGCGCGCGACACCTTCTTCAGAAAGCCGGGGCGAAACACGCGCCGCAACGCCCAGCCGGTGTGATCCGGCCCGAGGCTGAACAGAAAGGTCGCGCGCGCGTTGAACTTGTCGAAAATGCGCGCGAGATTCGGCACGCCTTCGCGCGTGCCGCGCAGCGTATCGACGTCGATCTTGAGAACGATGCGGGCCACGCGCGCCCTTACGACTGCTCGACCAGCTTGCGGGCTTCGCCCACATGACCGCGATACGTTTCGAAGATCTTGCGCAGCGCGTCGTCCATGGTGGCTTTCGGCGCCCAGCCGAGTTCCTGCATCGTGTTGTCGATCTTCGGCACGCGGTTCTGCACGTCCTGATAGCCGTTGCCGTAATACGCGCCCGACGAGGTCTCGACCAGTTGCACCTTCTTCGCGCTGTCCGAGTATTCGGGGAATTCGTTGGCCAGCTTAAGCATCATGTTGGCGAGCTCGCGCACCGAAAAATTATTCTTCGGATTGCCGATGTTATAGATCTTGCCCGTCGCCGTGCCGTTCTTGTTCTCGATGATCTTCATCAGCGCGCCGATGCCGTCGTCGATATTCGTGAACGCACGCTTCTGCGCGCCGCCATCTACGAGGCTGATGTTCTCGCCGCGCACGATATGGCAGAGGAACTGCGTGACCACGCGCGACGAACCTTCCTTCGGCGTGTAGATGGAGTCGAGGCCCGGCCCGATCCAGTTGAACGGGCGGAACAGCGTGAAGTTCAAGCCTTCCATGCCGTAACCCCAGATCACGCGGTCCATCAACTGCTTGGAGCACGCGTAGATCCAGCGCGGCTTGTTGATAGGACCGTACGAGAGCGTGGAGTTTTCCGGGTCGAACTGCTCGTCGGTGCACATGCCGTACACCTCGGAGGTCGACGGAAACACCAGATGCTTGTTGTACTTCACGGCCGAACGCACGATGGGCAGGTTCGCCTCGAAGTCGAGTTCGAACACGCGCAGCGGCTGCTTTACGTAAGTCGCGGGCGTGGCGATGGCGACCAGCGGCAGGATCACATCGCACTTCTTGATGTGATACTCGACCCACTCCTTGTTGATGGTGATGTCGCCTTCGAAGAAGTGCATCCGCTCATGATTCGCGAGGTCGCCCAGGCGATCGGTTTGCATGTCCATCCCGAAGACTTCCCAGTCGCTCGTTTCGAGGATGCGCTTGGACAGGTGATGGCCGATGAAGCCGTTCACGCCCAGAATCAGAATTTTTTTCATGAATGACGAGAGGATTGAATGATTCGGCCGAATTCAGCGGGATCGACGGCGCGCTCTTCACCCACGGGTTGCGCGTCGGCATTCAAGGCCCGATGACGCAATTCGTGGATGGCGATGACGCGGCCATCGCTGCACACTCCAAACACGGCATTATCTGCCACGCTCAGGACGATCGGCAAACGCCGCAGGTCACCGAGACTTTCCGTCGAAACGCCGGGTGCGCCCGTTTCGGGCACGAGCCACGCGCGCGCGACGATGAAGCGGTCATGGCCGATGTCCGTGAACGCGCCCGGATACGGCGGTGCGACGGCGCGAATCAGATTGTAGACACGCTGAGCCGATTGCGACCAGTCGATGCGGTTGTCCTCCGGCTTGCGCCCGCCGTAGTAGCTGCCGGCGGCGAGGTCGTTGGGCAGGCGCGGCGCGGCGCCCACGAGCAGGGCGGGCAACACGCGCCAGAGCGTCTGTTCCGCAGCGACGACCGTCTTGTCGAAGACCATCGCGGCGGTGTCATCGGGCAGGATCGGCACGGGCGTTTGCGCGACGATCGCGCCCGCGTCAGGCTTGGCGGCCATTTCGTGCAGTGTCGCGCCGGACTCGGTCTCGCCGTTGATCACCGCCCAGTTGGTCGGTACGCGGCCGCGATACTTCGGCAGCAGCGAGCCGTGCATGTTGTACGCGCCACGCCTGGCGAGCGACAGCAGCGACACCGGCAGCATATGCCGGTAATAGAACGAAAAGATGAAGTCCGGCCCGATGCTCGCGACCTTCGCCTGCAACTCGGGCGCCTTCGGGTCGGCGGGCGCGATGGTTTCGATGCCGTGCTCCGCCGCGACCTGCGCGACGCTGCCGAACCAGATGTTTTCGCTCGCGCTGTCCTCGTGCGTGACGAGCAGCGCGACCTCCACGCCGCGCGCGAGCAGCACTTGCAGGCAGCGCACGCCGACGTTGTGATAGGCGAAGACGACCGCGCGCGGTTTCATCGGCCCTCGTCCTCACGCGTGACGACGACCACCACCAGCTGCACCGTGTCCTGCAAAGGCTTGGTCGCGACCGATACGCCGTCGCGCTGCTCGAGTATAGTCTGCACGAGATAGCGGGGCCGTGCGCGCACCTGCTGATAAATCCGCCCGATGTATTCGCCGAGCAGCCCGAGCGCGAAGATGATGACGCCGAGCATGAAGAACGTGATGGCGAACAGGGTGAACACACCCTGGACTTCCGCGCCGAACATGAAGCGTCGCACCACCAGTAGCAGGAACAATGCCGCCGAGCCGACTGACAGAATCACGCCGATGAACGACAACCACTGCAGCGGCACCACCGAAAAGCCGGTTACGAGATCGAAGTTCAGGCGGATCAGGCTGTACAGCGAATACTTCGATTCGCCCGCGAAGCGCTCCTCGTGCGCGACATCCACTTCGATGGGGTTCTGCGCGAAGGTGTAGGCGAGCGCCGGAATGAACGTGTTGATCTCGCTACAACGATTGATGGTGTCGATGATGTGGCGGCTATACATGCGCAGCATGCAGCCCTGATCCGTCATGCGAATCTTGGTGATGCGCTCGCGCAGGCGGTTCATTGTGCGCGACGCCTTCTTGCGCCACAGGCTGTCCTGCCGCTGCTGGCGGATGGTGCCCACGTAGTCGTAGCCTTCGCGCATTTTTGCGACCAGCTTGCCGATTTCCTCGGGCGGATTTTGCAGGTCGGCGTCGAGCGTGACGACGATCTCGCCGCGCGACTGCTCGAAGCCCGCGAGAATCGCCATATGCTGACCGTAATTCCCATTCAGCAGGATGACGCGCGTGGTGTCGGGGCGCACGTGGAATTGCTTGGCGAGCAGCGCGGCGGATTTGTCGCGGCTGCCGTCGTTGATGAAGATCACCTCATACGACGTGTTAAGCGCATCGAGCGCCGGATACAGGCGCGCGAAAAGAGCGGGCAGGCCGTCCTCCTCATTGTACACCGGGATAATGACCGAAAGCTCGGGTGCCGTCACCGGAGAGTCCAAATGGCTCATATTGCGCTGAGTGTCCTTTGCGTTAAAAGGCCAGTTCAAAAAAGTCGCTCAGCTTGGCTGAAGATGTTCCAGCAGGCGAGTGAGCAGGCTACTTTGAGGAATGCTTCGTGAATGTCAGATCGGCGTTCGAAGCGGATGCGAAGACGA
>LFJI01000093.1 GCA_001235855.1 Candidatus Burkholderia brachyanthoides | reverse complement strand
AATGTGTTACCCCTGTCCTGACCACACCTGTTACCCATGTCTCCGGTCTGTACACGGGACAAAAGCCGACTGGCGCTCGCGCGAATCCCGTTGCAAGCCTTCTGGAAGCCCATGCGCGCCACAAGCCTCCGACGCGCTCGCTTGTGTGCGCTGCGGAAAGAAGGGTACTGAGTTATGAAAGAAGGGTGCTGAGTTATAATAGGCACCGCTCGTTTCAACAACTCTGCAACTCTGCAACAGTCAGCACAGTTTCCCACGCACGTCCGGCATGCTCATCCAGCATCGTCAGGTGTCTTCTTGCGTGCCACGGGCCGTCAAAAGGTATTGCTACATGTCTGAAATTCTCCCAACCCAGTACTTCATACAAGGCATCACCAAGAGCGGGCGAAAGTTTCGGCCCAGCGATTGGTCGGAACGCCTGTGCGGTGTGATGTCCGGGTTTGGGCCGAAGCAGAAAGGTCCGAACGCCTACATGCAGTATTCGATCTACGTGCGTCCGACCATGATCGACGAAGTCAAGGTCGTGATTCTGGATTCGCGCCTGCGCGACATCGAACCGATGGCCTTCGACTTCGTGCTCAACTTCGCGAAAGATAACGATCTGCTGGTGACCGAGGCGTGTGAGCTGCCGCCCCATCACGTGGTGCAGGTCGCGCAGCGGCGCGGGCCGCAGTAAGCCCCGAAAGGTTTGCTCGCATTGCCGCAAGCAAGAACGCAAAAAAAGCCCGCCGAGTTGAATCTGGCGGGCTTTTTCGTTACTGCGCAGCGGAAACAGGAAGCTGCTTCGGCGAGCCCCTCACGCCCCTCACGAAGAGGCGTTCGCCGGAAGCAAACCGGAATTACTGAGCGGAATTACTGAGCAGCGGGGGGCTTGCAAGCCCTTGATGGCTGCAGCCAGGCGGCTCTTATGACGAGCTGCCTTGTTCTTGTGGACGATCTTCTTGTCCGCGATGATGTCGATGGTCTTCATCGACGCCTGGAACACTTCGGTTGCCTTGGCGGTGTCGCCGGCGTCGATCGCCTTGCGGACTACCTTGATGGCCGTGCGGAACTTCGAGCGCAGTGCCGAGTTGTGCGAGTTTGCCTTGGCGGCCTGACGGGCGCGCTTACGAGCTTGTACGGAATTTGCCATGACGGTTCCTTATCCTGTTCTGCTGTTAATTGTCCGGAGCGCGGCCAGCCTGATGGCTTTCTAGAAGCCTGAGGTGGACCTCTGAACGCTGCCTTTGATCTGAAATCCCGGGAATGATTGCCCGAGAACCTTGATACTGAATCGGTACTTCGAAGGTGCTTTGCTCCAATGCATCTGGCAAAGACGCGAAATTCCGCTTGGCGTAGCTCGAAACTTCAAAATAATTAATTATAGCAAGCAAAACGAGATATGACAAGCATGGCGTTCTGCCCGTGCACACGCCAAGGCCGGTCGGTGACGACGCAATCTGTCGATAATCGATCAATCTTGCGGACTTGACCGCCACCGATACGCCGCCGACACGGGGCCCGTCGCATGTGCCCCGTATAATGGGCGCCCCATGAATCTATTTCGAGCCCTTCTCACGGTCAGCGGCTTCACGCTGCTGTCGCGCATAACCGGTCTGATTCGCGAAACGCTGATTGCCCGGGCCTTCGGCGCAAGCATCTACACCGACGCCTTCTACGTCGCGTTCCGCATTCCGAACCTGCTGCGGCGTCTGTCTGCAGAAGGCGCGTTCGCGCAGGCGTTCGTGCCGATCCTTGCCGAATTCAAGAACAGCCAGGGCCACGACCCGACCAAGGCGCTCGTCGATGCGATGTCGACCGTGTTCACCTGGGCGCTCGTCGCGCTGTCGGTCGTCGGGATGGCGGGCGCGAGCTGGGTGGTGTTCGCGGTCGCGTCGGGCCTGGAGCACGAAGGCGCCGCGTACGGCCTCGCGGTCGGCATGACGCGCATCATGTTTCCGTACATCGTCTTCATTTCGATGACGACGCTCGCAGCCGGCGTGCTCAATACCTACAAGCAGTTCTCGCTTCCGGCGTTCGCGCCGGTGCTGCTGAACGTGTCGTTCATCGTGGCGGCCATTTTCGTCGCGCCGCACATGAAGGTGCCGGTGTACGCGCTGGCGTATGCGGTAATCGCGGGCGGCGTGCTGCAATTGCTCGTGCAGTTGCCGGGGCTCAAGCGCATCGACATGATGCCGCGCATCGGGCTGAATTTCCGCCGTGCGCACGCGCATCCGGGCGTGAAGCGCGTGCTCCTCAAAATAGTGTACGCGACCTTCGCCGTATCGGTGCAGCAACTGAGCCTCATCATCAACACGAATATCGCGTCGAATATCGGGCCGGGCGCGGTGTCGTGGATCAACTACTCCGACCGGCTGATGGAGTTCCCGACCGCGCTGCTCGGCGCGGCGCTCGGCACGATCCTGCTGCCGAGTCTCTCGAAGGCGCACGTCGATGCCAACAACGAGGAATATTCCGCGCTGCTCGACTGGGGCCTGCGCATCACCTTCCTGCTGGCCGCGCCGAGCGCCGTCGCGCTGTTTTTCTTCGCCGAGCCGCTCACCGCGACGCTGTTCCACTACGGCAAGTTCGACGGCCATTCGGTCGTGATGGTCGGCCGTGCACTGGCGGCATACGGCATCGGGCTGACGGGTTTGATCCTGATCAAGATCCTCGCGCCAGGCTTTTACGCGAAGCAGGACATCAAGACGCCGGTGAAAATCGCGATCTTCGTGCTTATCCTGACGCAGGTGAGCAATTACATTTTCGTGCCGATCTTTTCGCACGCGGGGCTCACGCTTTCGATCGGGCTCGGCGCGCTCGCCAACGCAGCGCTGCTGTATCTGGGCCTGCGCCGCTGCAAGATCTATCATCCCTCGCCGGGCTGGGCGCGCTTCTTCGTGCAGCTGATCGGCGCGTGCTTGGTTCTTGCTAGTGTGATGCACTGGGTGTCGCTGAATTTCGACTGGATCGGCATGCGTGCGACGCCGTTCGCGCGCGTCGCGCTGCTGGGCGCGAGTCTGGTCGTGTTCGCGGCTTTGTATTTCGGTATGCTGTCCGCGATGGGCTTCAAATACGCCTACTTCAAGAGACGCACGCTTTGATGACGACCACGCGCATCCTCGAATACTTCTCGCTGATGGCCGGTGACGAGAGCCTGCCGCTCACCGAGGCGGCCTTGTCGATCGCGCAGGACGCGTATCCCGATCTCGACATGCCGGCCGTGCTGGCCGGAGATCGACGAACTCGTCGTGCGCGCGCGCCGCCGTATTCCGGACGACGCCGACGTGAAGCAGAAGGTCGATGCGCTCAATCGCTATTTTTTCCGCGATCTCGGTTCCTCCAGCAATCTCAACGACTATTACGACCCCGATAACAGCCATCTGAACGTGGTGCTGCGTCGGCAGCGCGGCATTCCGATTTCGCTCGCGGTCGTGTATCTGGAAATGGCTCAGATCGGCTTGCCGGTGCGCGGCGTGTCGTTTCCCGGGCATTTTCTGCTGCGCGTGTCCAAGCCCGAGCACGATCTGATGCTCGATCCGACCAACGGCCAGACGCTTTCCGAGGCGCAAATGGTCGAGATGCTCGAGTCGTACGTGCAGCGCGTTGCGCGTGCTGTTGCAACCGGCGACCAAGCGCGAGATCGTCGCGCGCATGCTGCGCAATCTGAAGGGCATCTACTTGCAGACGGAGCGCTGGCAGCGCCTGCTGGCGGTGCAGCAGCGGCTGGTGATCGCGCTGCCGGGAGGTATCGAGGAAGTGCGCGATCGCGGCTTCGCGTATGCGCGGCTCGATTATCTGCAGCCTGCGCTGGAAGCTCTGGAGCGCTATATCAAAGTGCGGCCCGACGCGGAAGATGCGACCGCAGTCGAAGCCGAACTGCAAGAACTGCGGCAACGCACGCAGAACGACTGAGCTTTCACGCAGCGATGACGGCGGAATTCGGCGACGAGTCCGCCGTTTTTGCTTTTACTTCGGCTGCATGCGGATCGCGCCGTCGAGGCGGATCACTTCGCCGTTCAGCATGGTGTTGTGGAAGATATGCGCGACGAGCATCGCGTATTCGTCCAGCTTGCCGAGGCGCGAAGGGAAGGGCACCATCGCGCCGAGCGCGTCCTGCACGTCTTGCGGCATGCCGAGCAGCATCGGGGTTTCGAACAGGCCCGGCGCGATCGTCATCACGCGGTTGCGGCTGCGGCTCAGATCGCGCGCGATCGGCAGCGTCATGCCCGCGACGCCGCTCTTCGATGCCGCGTAGGCCGGCTGGCCGATCTGCCCGTCGTACGCCGCGACCGATGCCGTGTTGACGATCACGCCGCGTTCGCCTTCGGCGGTGGCGTCGAGCTTCGACATCACGTTGGCCGCGAGCCGGATTATGTTGAAGGTGCCGATGAGATTCACCGCGATCACTTTCGAGAACAAGTCGAGCGCATGCGGCCCGTCGCGTCCGACCGGCTTCGACGCCGGCGTGATGCCTGCGCAATTCACGAGTCCGCGCAGTGTGCCGAGTTTCACGGCGGCATCGACGGCGCGTTGCGCGTCGGCTTCCTGACTCACGTCGCACTTCACGAACTCGCTGGACAACTCGCGCGCCAGTTCGACGCCCGCCGCCTCGTTCATGTCGACGAGCACCACCTTGCCGCCTTTCCCGGCGACGAGCCGCGCCGAGTCCGGACGCGCCGCCCGTGATCAGAAAGACGTTGCCTTGCATCTCCATGTCTCTTCTCCTTTGTATGAGCCGATGTTCGTTATGGTCTTCGTGGGACCTTCCGATTGTAGCGAAGCACCGTGCCGCAATTTCGTATGACCGTCATGCGCCGATGCGCGTGCATAAAAAATGGCCGATGTCAAGCATCCGAGCAAAGCAAGGGTCTGCCTAAAACGCCCTATATGACAAGGGGATAAGCGAAGTTGAAACAGTTTCCCGAGGTTCCGAATGCTCGACCTAGGTGTCAGATAGGTGCCTCCCCGCCGAAAGCGTCATCGCTTTCTGTCGAACGAGAGCGATCGAACGGAAGCCGAGACAATCGAGTTGATGGCCGGTATCTCTACCATCAATCCTACGATCGAGAATCGGGATGGTCCTGAAACAGTTCGGGCAACCCGGAAACCTGTTTGAACCGGAACACGTCTTCCGGGTCCATTCCCAATTCCCTTGCAACGTCGGCATCGCTCCAACCCGCCCGGAGCAGTGCGACGACAATATCTTTCATGGGAGCAACGCCATGAATATCACGGGCACGGTTCACGTTTACCCGGCCGCCTTGGCCGGATGGTGAGTTGCGACCTCACGTCGCAACTCACCATCCGGCCAGGACAAGGCTTCCGGAAATGCCGACGATGGATAGTCCGGGGCTGGCCGGCGCGTGGCTTCGACATAGAGTGCTCAGCCCGAGCCGAAGCGGCGCAGCGCGTTGTTCAGGCGCGCCGTGGTCGCGATCAGTTCGCCTTGCGTGGCGCTGTCCAGATCGGGCCCGCGAAAGCGCGCCGTGCGCTGAAAGCTGCCGTCCTTGTTGAGCACGACGCCTGGGGCCACCAGTCCCGCCCAGGGCAGCCAGTCGGCGAGCATGGTCGGCGCTGGCGATATTCGGCAAGATGCAGCATCGCGCGTCCCTCACGCGTCCAGCAGCGGCTTGTGCCGCACATGCCGGACGAACACGGTCATGAACTGGGGATCGACACGCGCACCCCAGACGGCAAGCGTGTGGCCCACGATCCACAGTGCGAGCCCCGGCAGCCAGAAGTTGTTGTAGGCCGAGCGCAGCGGCGAGCGTGCCGTTGGCGATCGCCACGGTGCGCGGTGCGCCGCCGAGCAGGATTGGTTCGATCAGCGACCGGTGCAGCGGCACTTCGAAGCCTGAGGCGAGGCCGGAAACGCCGGAGGAGACATCCGCTGAAGCGTCGGTAACCGGACTCATACGACCGCCTCACCGGAGAAGCCAAAGAAGGACAGGAAGAAGGAGGATGCCGCAAAGGCGATGGACAGACCGAAGACGATCTGCAGCAGCTTGCGAAAGCCCCCACTGGTGTCGCCGAACGCCAGCGCCAGGCCGGTCGAGATGATGATCACCGCGATGATCTTCTTCGCCACCGGCCCCTGGATGGATTCCAGGATCGATTGCAGCGGGCTCTCCCAGGGCATCGACGACCCGGCCGCCTGGGCAGCGGTGCTCAGTCCTGCGGCGAGTGCAGCCGGAGTCAGCCTCCGCTCGGTCGCTTTTAGCCGCGAACGTGCCGATGTCGGCCAAGGGATCGACGCGACGTACAGGCATGTCGGTGTCATGACACATCTCCTGAAGCTTGGGATAAAGGACAGACGTCTTCGAGTTTGTAGCCATCGGCGGTCGAGCCGATGACGCGCGCACGCAATGCGATCGATACGCTGCCGACGGCCCCGGCCGGTCAGATAGATGACGACGTTGACCGCCTCGGCGATGAGCGCGCGTGGCGCGGTCACCGCCACTTCGAGGATCAATTGCTCCAGACGCAGCAGCGCCCCGGGGACGGAGCCGGCGTGGATCGTGGCGATGCCACCCGGATGACCGGTGCCCCAGACCTTGATCAGGTCGAGCGCCTCGCCGCCGCGCACCTCGCCCACGGATCACGCGATCCGGGCGCAAGCGCATGGTCGCGCGCACCAGGTCTGTCATCGAAACCACGCCGGCACGCGTGCGCAAGGGCACATGATCGCGGGCCGCGCATTGCAGTTCCACCGTGTCTTCGAGCACCAGCACCCGATCACCGGTGGCGGCAATCTCGGCGAGCAGCGCGTTGGCGAGCGTGGTCTTGCCGGTACTAGTGCCGCCCGCCACGAGGATGTTCTGACGCTCGCGCACTGCCTCGCGCAAGAAGGCGGCCTGTGCCTCGGTCATCACGCCCTCGGCGACATAAGCTCGGCAGCCGAATGACGCCGACCGCACGTTTGCGCAACGCGAAGGCGGGAGCGGGTGATGCCGGCGGCAGGATGCCTTCAGCGCTCGCCGGTTTCGGGCAGTTCGGCGCTCAGGAGCGGTCGTCCGCGATGGACTTCCGTACCGACATGGGCCGCGACCAGACGAATGATGCATTCGCCATCGCTCTCGGGCAGCGACTGCCCCAGCGGCGCTCGCCCCGTGGACAGGCGGTCGATCCACAGGGAGCGGTCGGGATTAAGCATGATCTCGACGACGTCGGGATCCTCCAGCGCACCGGCGATGAGCGGCCCCATGGCCGTGCGCAGCATGCGGATGCGCCGATCGAGTGAGGCGGCAAGCGATGCCGATATAACCCGGCCGGCGAGATCGGGAGCCGGTCGAATGGCAATGACTTTTATGCCTGGATGCAGGCCGTGAACGTTAGCCGGAGCTACGCCGCGAACGGACTCAACCAGTTCACCCGGTCGGGCGACGTGGCGCTGGGCTATGACGCGCGCGGCAATCTTACGATGTCGGGAGCATCGACCTATGGCTATGACAGCAAGAACGAGTTGACCATGACGAACGGATTCAGCTCCTATTACGACCCGCTCGGACGGCTCGATCAGTTGTCCGGCGATCAGGTGCAGTTCGAATATGACGGGGCGCAGCCGACGACCGAACTCGACAGCGCCAGCAACACGATCCTGCGCCGCTACGTGTTCGGTCCCGGCGTGGATGAGCCGATCGTCTGGTACGAGGGATCGGGCACGAACGACAAGCGCTATCTCGATCAGGACGAACGAGGCTCGATCACGCGGATCACCGATGCCACAGGAAAGACGCTGGCGATCAACAGCTACGACGAATTCGGCATTCCGTCGCCCGGCAATCTGGGGCGCTTCCAGTACACGGGTCAGGCCTGACTTCCCGCGCTCAGCTTGTATTCGTTCAAGGCCCGCATTTATTCGCCCACGCTCGGGCGTTTCATGCAGACCGATCCGATTGGATATGCAGGCGGCCCGAACTGGTACAACTATGCTGAAAGCGATTCGGTGAATGGGACCGATTCGACAGGCTTGGCCAGTGATCCGGTATTCGAACTGCCACCCGCCTATGTCGATGGTAGTTGCATCTATCAAAATGCACTTCGGACTCCGTGCCAAGCGCTCCAATCGGCTCTACGACGACCGGGGCCTTCGATTACGGATGGGACCCGGCCAATGGACCCGGAATCCGCGTGCCACCCCCGCTAACCGCGCGCTCTTCGACCGTGCAGACAGGCACAACGGCACAAAAACCGATATCCGATCCCTGCGCCGGTGCTGTAAACGCTGATGGAATCAATGTGACTGGCATCCTGGGCCTCGGGCTGACCTTCTCAGTCGGCAGATACCACACGAGGTGCCAGCGGCTAATATGTATCTGGCGATTTTGGAGTAGGATTAGATAGTGGAATAATAGGGATTTTTACTCATTCGAATACCATCTCTTCTTTCAATGGGTATTCCGAGTCTGCGGGTGGCGCCGCAAAAATACCTTTCCTTGATAAATCCGTTGGAGGATCCGGAAATTATAATATCGGCCCCGATGGTACTAATGTTAAAACTGGATATTCAGTTTATGGCTCTGGTTTTCCTGGTTTTCCCGGAGTCAAAGCGGGTGCCAGTGCACGGCGACGGAAACGCACCTTCTGAGCGGCGCTTGCGCAAGGAGATAAACTATGAAACGACGTGGTGTTAACAGCCTTATTTGGAAAGCTCAACCTGGTTGGATGAAGGTTGTCCAGGCTGTGATCATATTTCCTGCGCTCGTTTTTGTAAAAAACACGCTATTTGTAGACGAAAATGACAATAGCCATCTCATGAGATATGCGGTGATTGTTTTCGTAATTGTCGGGTTAATACAGGTTGCCTTCTTCTTAAAGGCCTCCCATGATGGGGATTTGTAATGACAATCGAGGGTCACAAAGGAAACAGACCCTGCCGCGTTGCGTAAATTTTCCGCAACCAAGATCACTAGTGAGCACAGTAAGATGAAATTGTCATATGTGGATTGGAAATTAGCCTGTGGCATGATGGGGTCGTTGATATTTATTTTTCTTTTATGCAGCGGACAGTGATCTTTTTACCTAGAAAGTTGGTGTCGCGGATTGCTGCGCCAAATGCAAATGCTTTGCATTTGCACAATCTGAAACATATTTGTGTGCACAATCACATGAATGTCTAGGTCTAAAGCGATGAAATACACTCGCGAGAGAGCAATCGACCTTATTGCAGCGGTCTTGAATGATGAGCCGCGCCTTGACGAATAGAATGATCTTGTATCCATCGCTCACAAAGACGCATCCACACGGAAGATTTAGCTCGGCGCCTGCTAAGTGTCTAAGAAAAATTGGAGAAGTGGAGTACCATAGACTCTTTGACGATCAAGGCGTGCGCGAACCCCATAAGTTTCTTTTGGAGCTTGAAAACTACCGGTGAATAGTCCGGAAACTGCGGTAGTGCGGCGTAGGAGTATTTTTGGTTCGGCTGAGATACGTAGAATCCCGACCTTCAAAGGGATGAGGGCGAATGCGAGACGGACGGTCGCCATCGGTTTATGACTGACGACGCGATGGTGGCAGGGCGGAGCGATCACCGGCGATCTGCCCCGCCAACCTACGGCGGGGCCGGTCATCAACCTCTGACAGGCCTCGCCACTTTGTCCACCGCTCCTGCCGTCATCTTGGACCTTGGCGCTCTGCGCGGATACATCGAACTGGATACTGCCGATGCGCGGACTGCCCTTTTGCGGCCTGCCTATTGCACTCTGGATCAGTAGCCTTTCGCCCGCGACCCAGACTGCTCCAACCCCACGTTTTGGAAAACGTGGGGTTTAATGAGATGGTCACCTCCACCCAA
>LFJI01000092.1 GCA_001235855.1 Candidatus Burkholderia brachyanthoides | reverse complement strand
ACAGATGTCCATATTGCTGTGCTACCTTAAATGTTTTGTGACACAGTAGTACTAGGCTGGTTTCAGGTAGGGTATGTGGGCGGCACGGTCGTGCGATCGTGCCGCTTTTTATACTGCTGCTCACCAAACACCCAGGAAATCGCGCACGAAGTTCGCCACGCCGCGCGCTCACAACCCGCGCTAAAATCTCCGCTTCCCTGTTTTTCCAACCGCCGTCAAGCGTGCATCCGCGCCCGTCCATCCCAGCGTGCAAAAGATCCTGATCGTTCGCGTGTCGTCGCTCGGCGACGTCGTTCATAACATGCCGGTCATCGCCGACATTCGCCGCCGCTTTCCCGACGCCCAGATCGACTGGCTCGTCGAGGAGAGTTTCGCGAGTCTCGTCGAATTGGTGAGCGGCGTGCATCACGCGATTCCGTTCTCGCTGCAACGCTGGCGCAAGCGCTGGGCGTCCGCCGACAACTGGCACGAGATCGGCAAGTTCAAGCACAAACTCGCCGCCGAGAAATACGATTTGGTGATCGACTGCCAGGGCTTGATCAAGACCGCGTGGGTCGCGAGCTGGGCGCGCGGGCCGCTGGTCGGACTCGGCAATTGCACCGACGGCGCGGGCTACGAATGGCCGGTGCGCTTCTTCTACGGCCGGCGCGTGCCGATCGAGCCGCGCACGCACGTGGTCGAACGCACGCGGCAACTGGTGGCCGCGGCGCTCGATTTGCCCAAGCCCCACACCACCGACGATATCGATTTCGGCATCGACACGCGGCGCGCGGCGCTGGCCGTTTCGCAACTCGGGCTGAATCTGCCGGTGCCTTATGTCGTGTTCGTGCACGCTACGTCGCGCGCTGACAAGCAATGGCCCGAAGCCGCGTGGATCGAACTCGGTCAGGCGCTGGTGACGCGCGGCGCGTCGATCGTGCTGCCGTGGGGCAGCGACGCCGAACGCGCGACCAGTGAGACGCTCGCGCGGGAATTCGGCGCGGCCGCAATCGTGCCGCCGAAGCTCTCGCTGCCCGCGGTGGTCGGCCTGATCGACGGCGCAGCGGCCACCGTCGGCGTCGATACCGGGCTTGTTCATATTGCCGCAGCACTGAAGCGGCCGACCGTCGAGTTGTACAATTTCTCCACCGCGTGGCGTACCGGCGGTTACTGGTCACCGAACGTCATCAACTTGAGCGATGCCAGCCGGCATCCGATTTTGTCCGAAGTGAAGTCCGCGCTCGTCGGCTTCGGCCTGCTATAGACCACCGCCGCGCCACGCAGAGCAAACACGGTTCGAAGGTACCATGACAGAATCCCAGATCATCGAAGTCGCGTCGTGCGATTGGCAGGGCAAAGGCTTGTCCGTGCCGCACGAGACGCTGCTCGTCGGCGTCGAAAACGGCAAGGTCCTCTATTTTCCCAATCTGCGTTTCGCGATCGAAGGAGGTGAACAGGCTCTGCTCGATCCGGCTATCGTGGACCCGAAGCGCAAGAACATCAGTCTCGTGCCCAACGGTGGCGCGCTGAACGGCGTGCTCGGCGACAACGTCATGCAGTCGGCGGTGCGTTCGCTGATCAAACGCTATCAGGACAATGCGTGCTCGCTCGTCGACGCCCTCTTCCCCGAATACGACGGCAAGCTGCGCGTCGCGCCGACCAGCTTGCGCCTGCATCAGGTGGAAACGCGCGAGACCTCGTGGCGCAAAGACGACAGCCGCCTGCACGTCGATGCATTCCCCTCGCGGCCGAACTACGGCGAGCGCATCCTGCGCGTGTTCACCAACATCAATACGCAGGGCGCGCCGCGCGTGTGGCGCGTGGGCGAGCCGTTCGAAGACATGGCCAAACGCTTCCTGCCGGAGATCAAGGCGCAGGCGCCGGGTTCGGCGTGGCTCATGAATCTGCTGCACATCACCAAGACGCCGCGCAGCGCGTATGACCATCTGATGCTGCATCTGCACGACGCCATGAAGGCCGATCTCGACTATCAGAAGACTTCGCCGCAAGAAACCATGCCGTTTCCGCCCTGTTCGGTCTGGGTCTGTTTCTCCGATCAGACGTCTCACGCGGTCATGTCCGGCCAGTTCATGATGGAGCAGACCTTCTTCCTGCCCGTCAAGTCGATGGTGCGTCCCGATCACGCGCCGCTCGGCATCCTCGAACGCCTCAAAGGCCGGGCGCTGGTTTGAGCGGCGTCGCGTCTTCGCCGCCCAGCGCGCCGGTCGCATCGGCGGGTTTCTTGAGGCTCGTCTACCGCGCCGCGTGGTGGCTCGTCGCGCCGCTCGCGGTGCTGCGGCTGCTGATCCGTTCGCGCAAGGAGCGTGGCTATCGCGAGCATATCGGCGAGCGCTTCGGGCGCGGCCCCGCGCGCAGTCCGGACGATCTCGCGCTGCTCATCTGGGTGCATGCGGTATCGGTCGGCGAGACACGCGCGGCGCAACCGCTTGTCGAAGCGCTCATGAAGGCGCATCCAGCGGCGCGTATTTTGATCACGCACATGACGCCAAGCGGCCGGGCGACCGGCGAGCAGTTGTTCGGCGAACGCGTGATGCGCAGCTATCTGCCCTACGATTCGCCGCGTCTCGTGCGGCATTTTCTGCGCGCGTGGCGGCCGTCGCTCGGCATCGTGATGGAAACCGAAGTGTGGCCGACCCTGATCGACGAATGCAAACGCGCCGATGTGCCGCTCGTGCTGACGAATGCGCGCATCTCCGAGCGCTCGTACAAGCGCGCCACGCGCTTCGGCCGCGCGGTGCGGGAAGTGTTTGGCGGGTTCTCTCGCGTGCTGGCGCAAACGCCGCCGGATGCGGAGCGGCTGATCTCGCTCGGTGCGCGCAATGTCGCGGTGCTCGGCAATCTGAAGTTCGATA
The DNA here is from genome assembly GCA_001235855.1 of Candidatus Burkholderia brachyanthoides. Lineage (GTDB taxonomy): Bacteria > Pseudomonadota > Gammaproteobacteria > Burkholderiales > Burkholderiaceae > Caballeronia > Caballeronia brachyanthoides. The sequence goes on along the minus strand of LFJI01000092.1, from coordinate 6,966 downwards.
TAAGCGCGCCGCCCGAGCTGATCGCGCGCGGTCAGGCGTGGCGCGCGGCCATCGGCGAACGGCCGGTGTGGGTTGCGGCGAGCACGCGCGAAGGCGAGGAGACGCTCGTGCTGCGCGCGTTCGCGCAACTCAACGTGCCGGATGCGTTGCTGATTCTGGTGCCGCGTCATCCGCAGCGTTTTGATGAAGTATCGGCGCTAATCGCGAGCGCGGGCATGACGAGCGCGCGCCGTTTCGTGTGGCCTCCGCCGGTCGCGGTCAGGTCGGGCGCGGACGTGGCGGCGTCTTTGCCCGCGAACGTGCAGGTGCTGCTCGGCGATTCGATGGGCGAACTCGGCGCGTATTACGCGGCGGCGGACCTGGCGTTCATCGGAGGGAGTCTGTTGCCGCTCGGCGGACAGAATCTGATCGAAGCCTGCGCGGCGGGGGTGCCGGTGCTGATCGGCCCGCATACCTTCAACTTCACTCAGGCGACCAAGGACGCGATCAACGCGGGTGCCGCATTGCGTGTGGAAGATCCGCCGGGACTGGCGCGCGGTCTTCGCGAACTCTTCAACGACAAACCGCGCCGTCTGGCGATGAGCGCGGCGGCGTCGGCCTTCGCGGCGGCGCATCGCGGCGCGACCGAACGCACGGTCAGCGTGCTAAGCGCACTGCTCGAAGAGGAAGCGGGCGAAGTGGCGGCAGAAGTCGCCGGGCAGGATCTCGAAGATATCGCCTGACGATGCGGGCGCTGCGTTCAGCGCCCGGCCGACACCAGTTGTTCCACGCAGCGCGCGAAGCGCTCGTTGCTCGCGGCGATGCCGTATTCCTCCACGTGTTCCAGCGCGCGCGCCTTCATGGTCTCGCGCAACGCGTCGTCGGTCAGGATGCGGCGCATCGCGTCGGCGAGTTCGTCCTCCACCGCGCCGATGGCGAACAGCGTGCCGAGGCGGCCATCGCCGAGAATCTCGCGCGGGCCGGTCGGGCAATCGTTCGCGATCACCGGCTTGCCGAGCGCGAGCGCTTCGAGCAGCACCATCGTCATGCCTTCGTAACGCGAACTCAGCACCTGCAACTGCGCGCCCGCCACCAGCGCGTGCAGATTGTTGCGATACCCCATGAAATGCACGCGCGCCGCGATGCCCAGTTCCTTGGCGAGCGCTTCCAGTTCACCGCGAAACGCACCCGTCGCCGACGATCACCAGATGCTCCGCAATGGCCTCGTCGCGAATCAGCCGCGCATACGCGCGCAACAGCGTGCGATGGTCCTTCTGAATCTCGTCGAGCCGCGTGACCGACACGGATATATACGGCGCATCGCACGGCGGCGCGACACTCGCCCGGCCGTTGTCGCGAATGCGTTCGATATCGATCGCGTTGGGGCAGCACACGAACAGCCGTTGCAGGCCGTCGCCGAACATCGCGCGCGCTTCGTCGGCCATCATGTACTAATTCAGCGCGGCGACGCCGTCATAGCGCGCGAACTGCGTCGCGAGCCGGCGCTTCTTGCGCGGACGGTTGGCGAGCCGCCGCAGCGACATGTCGTAATCGACGATGAGCGCATGCCAGCGTGCGAGCGCTTCGACACGCCGCCTGACGTACGGACTAATTGCAAGCGTATTGAACACGTCGCGCCCGATGCGCCCCAGCTTGCTCAGCCGATGCTCGTAACGCCGCTTCTGAAAATAATTGAGCCAGTAGCGATCGGCGAGGATCTCGATCTTGACGTCGGGCGGCACGAGCACGCGAAAGCGGTTCGCCAGCGCCGGCGACGGATACATCACCGATAACGTGACGACGAAGCGTTCGCGGTCGAACACGCGCAGCCACTGGATCAGCGACGACTCGATCCCGCCATCGCCGAAATCGACGATGTGGAGCAGCACCGGCACGCGGTTGGGCGAAAGCGCGCGCGCGGGCGGTGCGGCATCAGCGTCATGTGATTGGCTGACGGATGGGCTGTTGGTGGTAACGATGGGCACGTTGCGGCGAGCGCCGAGGGCAGGCGCAATCTCAAAAATAGGTTTGAAGGGGTAATGCTACCGCACATGAACGCGGGCACGCAGAAGCGAGGCCGTGCCGCCGGGCATTGATTCGGGATGGCGCCCCTTGCGGGCGGACGTTTCGATTGCCTATATATTGATATTGAGTGGCCGCGCATGGACACGCGGCGAGATCGATCGGAGGAATGCGATGGTCCGTCTCGTGATGATCCTGCTCGGCGTGGACTATCTGCGGGCGCGCTGTACTTTCCGATCACGCCCTTCGCCGCGCTGATGCTGCTCGAATGGCTCGCCACGCTCGCGGTCGCGTGGACCGGCATGGGCGGCCAGTGCATGTTGCGCTATGTGAAGGGCGCGACGTTCTGCCTGTCGGCGCTGCTGGTGCTGATCGGCGGCGAGCACGGCAATTTCGCGCTGTCGATGATCTTCGGCATGCTCTTTCTGGTCGATGGCGCGTTGCAGATCGTCGCAGCGAAGGGCGGGTGATATGGTGGCGCTGGAAGATCGCGGTCGCGGGCGGCGTGCTGGAGATCGCCATCGCCGTGTTCTTTTATCAGCTATATCCGGACTACTACGCGGGGACGGTCGCGTATTGCGTGGCGTTCGGGCTGCTTTTTGGCGGCTGGAACATGATCCTGCTTGCGACACGCGTGCGCCGGATGGCGGCTAATCCGGCGGTGGAGGGGGCCGGCGGTGCGCTCGAAGACGCCCACGCCGTCATTCGCCGATGCTGTGTTCGACGGGCCGCCCGAGCCGCCCGAGAGCGCGCTCACGGTGCGCGTGTGGGCGCCGGTGGGATCGTCGCGGATGGAGCCGCGGCGGCAGTTCGATGGCATGGACACCGGGCCTCACGCTCGACTACGCGCGGGCGCTGAGCATGCTGGCCGATCCGCGACCGTCCGGATGGGTGAGGATGGCGCGGCTGGCGTTGCGGCAGATGGCGCGCTCGCGAAGGCGGTGGAAGCGGCGGCGCATGTGGGGGATGCTGCGCCCGAGGAGCACGACGCGCCGCCGGAGGTGGTGGGGCAGAAGGCGGGGTGAGGTGGCGTTAAGCCTTCAGCAGCCCCTTCTTCTCGATAAACCCGATCACCTGATCCAGTCCGTCCAGCGCCTTCAGATTGCACATCACGAACGGGCGCTCGCCGCGCATCTTCTTCGCATCGCTCGCCATGATGCCGAGGTTCGCGCCGACATGCGGCGCGAGATCCGTCTTATTGATCACGAGCAAATCCGACTTCGTGATGCCCGGACCGCCCTTGCGTGGAATCTTCTCGCCACTGGTAACATCGATCATATAGATCGTCAGATCCGACAACTCCGGACTGAATGTCGCCGCGAGATTGTCGCCGCCCGGTTCGATGAACACGATATCGGCATCGGGAAACTTCGACACCATGCGATCCACCGCTTCGAGGTTGATCGACGCATCTTCGCGGATCGCGGTATGCGGACAGCCGCCCGTTTCCACGCCCATGATGTGCTCCGGCGGCAGCGCGCCCGCGATCGTCAAGAGACGCTGATCCTCTTTCGTGTAGATATCGTTGGTGATGGCGACGAGGTCGTATTATTCGCGCATCGCCTTGCAAAGCATTTCGAGCAGCGTGGTCTTGCCTGAGCCGATTGGACCGCCCACGCCGACCCGCAAGGGCGAAAGCTTCTTGGTGCGGCGGGCGGCGGCGGAATAAACGGGAGCGTTCATGCGATGTCGTTTCTTCTAAGGGTTCGTCGAAAGCGGAAGGAGGTTAGGAGCGGAACAGCCGCGAATACTGCTCGATTCATGCCGCGCGGACAGCACGGCCAGTTGCGGCGCGAACGTGTTGATGCGATCGGCGGGCATTGCGAGCGCGCGTTGCATTGCACGGCGGCATCGATGGGACCACGCAACGCGACGATGATGCGCTGCCCCGCGAGCTGGCCGAGCGGCACCGCCTTCAACGCGACGGCCGCCTGATTCTCGACCCAGCTGAACGCATAAGCCGCGAGCACCGATTCGGCCGATGCCTCGTGCGCGCACGCCGCGAACGCGAAAGCGGTCGGCTGCGCGAGCAACCAGCCCATCTGCTCGGTTTCGCGTCTGAGTTCGGCAGATTCGCGGCTCGCGAGATAGTTGTCGTTCGTACGTTCGAGCGCGTCGATGTCATGCGCGCGCCAGTGCGTCATCTGATGCGCGAGCATCGGCAACTCGCCGCGCGCGAGCACGTTGACGAGGCCGCTTTCGATCCACTGGCGCGCGCTGTCGCCATCGTGGATCAGGCCATGTTCGATGGCGGCTTCGAGCCCTTGCGAATAGCTGAACGCTCCGATCGGCAACGCCGGCGACGCGAGATGCAAGAGCGCGGTCAGCTCAGCGGTGCTCATGGCCGTGGTGATGATGCCCGTGATCGTGGCTGTGATCGTGCCCGTACGCCGAGTGGTCGTGCGAGTGATCGTGACCATGATGCTCGCCGTACACCTTCTGCGCTAGCTCATAGTCTTCGCTGAAGGTTTCGTCGTGGCCGTGCTTGTGGCCCTGCCGTACGCGCCGGTTTCGGGCTGGAACGGCTGCGATTCATGCGCGACGAGACAGTCCAGACGCTTGAGCATGTCTTCGAGCACCGGGTCGGCTTCGAGCTTCAGATACTCCGCGCCGACTTCGACTGGCGTATGGCGATTGCCGAGGTGATACGCCGCGCGCGTCAGCATCCGCACGCTGGGCGCGCGCACGACCAGCACATCTTCCGCCGCCGCGACGATGCGCACGAAGCCGTTGTCGTCCGCGATGAGCACGGTACCGCGCGGCATCACGAGGGCGACTTCCTCGCCGTTGTCGAGCGTAGGGCGAACCGACTCTTGCAGCGTGCGTCGAAGGCGAGCGTCAGGGTCGGCGCGCGCTTCCATCGCCATCTGCGAGACGAAGGTGAGCGAGGTCTTGCCGAGCGCGCCGCCGCGCGTGGCGAACATCTCGCGATAGTGCACCGGCTGCGGCGTGGGAATCGATGCGTTGGGGTCGCCCATTTGCGCGAGCGCGATCATGCCGCCTTTGACGATGAGCGACGGCTTCACGCCGAAGAACGCCGGTTCCCAGCACGAGGTCGGCCCACTTGCCCGGCTCGATGGAACCCACCTCATGCGCGATGCCGTGCGTGAGCGCCGGGTTGATCGTGTACTTCGCGACATAACGTTTGGCGCGGAAGTTGTCGTTGCGCGTGCTGTCTTCCTTGAGCGGCGCGCCGCGCTGCACTTTCATCTTGTGTGCCGTTTGCCAGGTGCGAATGATGACTTCGCCGACACGGCCCATCGCTTGCGAATCCGACGAGAGCATCGACAGCGCGCCGAGATCGTGAAGGATGTCTTCGGCCGCGATGGTCTCACAGCGAATGCGCGATTCCGCGAACGCGATGTCTTCCGCGATCGACGGATCGAGGTGATGGCACACCATCAGCATGTCGAGATGCTCGTCGAACGTGTTGACGGTATAGGGGCGCGTGGGATTGGTGGAGGAGGGCAGCACGTTCAGCTCGCCCGCGACCTTGATGATGTCCGGCGCATGGCCGCCGCCCGCACCTTCGGTGTGATAGGTGTGGATCGTGCGGCCATTGAAGACGGCCGACGGTCGTTTCGACGAAACCCGCTTCGTTGAGCGTGTCCGTGTGAATGGCGACTTGCGTGTCGGTGTCGTCGGCGACGCTCAGACAATTGTCGATAGCCGCGGGCATGGTGCTCCAGTCTTCGTGCAGTTTGAGACCGATCGCGCCTGCCTTGATCTGTTCCGTCAGCGGTTCTGGCGGGCTCGTGTTGCCTTTGCCCAGGAAGCCGAGATTCATCGGCCAGCCGTCGGCGGCTTGCAGCATGCGCTCGATGTGCCACGGACCGGGCGTGCAAGTGGTCGCGTTGGTGTCGGTCGCGGGACCGGTGCCGCCGCCGAGCATGGTCGTGATGCCGCTCGCGAGTGCTTCGTCGATCTGCTGCGGGCTGATGAAGTGGATATGCGTATCGATGCCGCCCGCGGTGACGATGAGGCCTTCGGCCGCAATGACTTCGGTGGCCGTGCCGATGGCGATGTTCACGTTCGGCTGGATATCAGGATTGCCTGCCTTGCCGATGGCGAAGATGCGTCCGCCCTTGATGCCGATATCGGCCTCGACGATGTCCCAGTGATCGAGGATCAGCGCGTTGGTGACGACGGTATCGACGACATCGGCCGAGGGGCGTTGCGACTGGCCCATCCCGTCGCGAATGACTTTGCCGCCACCGAACTTCACTTCTTCGCCGTAGGTGGTGAAGTCGCGTTCGACTTCGATGATGAGATCGGTGTCGGCCAGGCGCACGCGGTCGCCGGTGGTCGGGCCGAACATTTCCGCATAAGCGCTGCGGCCGATGCGTAGCGTCGTATCAAAGCGTCCTTTGCGGAAGATGTTTAGAGCGGACCCGTGATGAGCGCGTTGAAGCCGTACACGTGACGGTCGCCTGCGAGCGCGACGAGTTCGACGGTGCGTTCCTGACCCGGCTCGAAGCGCACGGCACTGCCTGCAGCGATATTGAGCCTGAAGCCGCGCGCTTTCTCGCGATCGAACTTGAGGGCGGTGTTGACTTCGTAGAAGTGATAGTGCGAACCGACCTGCACGGGGCGGTCTCCGCTATTGGCGACGGTGACCGTCACGGTCTCGCGGTCTGCGTTGAGCTCGTGCTCGCCATCGTCGATGAAATATTCGCCGGGGATCATGTGCGAGCATCCTTCAGGGAAGGGGATGGTGGACCGAGCTTCGTTCCGTCGGGCAAGGTGGCTTAGATCTGAATATCCGGAATCATTTCCGGCACGCCTTCCATGACGTCGTCGCGCGTGAGCAGCGTGGTGCCGTAATGCATAACCTCGGCGACGGTCTTGCCGTCTCTTGCGGCTTCCATCAGTACTGCTGAGATAAACGCTACCGCTTCCGGGTGGTTCAGCTTCAGGCCGCCATCAAGCGCTACATCCACTACTCTCCAGTGCGACACGTGTCGC
>LFJI01000091.1 GCA_001235855.1 Candidatus Burkholderia brachyanthoides | reverse complement strand
ATGCAAAAGACAAGATGTAAACACATTTCATCGAATGAAAACAGACCCTAGCACTTCTTCTCACAACGGTTGTGCGTGAAAAAAAATTCGAAAGGGTTTAGGATGATTTCAAGCGATCTCGTTCGATAATGCGTATTGCGCACGACGAGGCTTTCTGACTTCGGCGAGGAGGAAGCATGGATATCTATAGCAGTTTCGCGAACCGCTTCGAAAAAAACCGCGAGGAGGAATTCTCGCTCGAAGAGTATCTCGCGCTCTGCAAGGAAGATCCTGCCACGTATGCAACAGCAGGCGAACGCATGTTGAAGGCCATCGGGGAACCGGGAATGGTCGATACGCGTCTCGATCCACGGTTGTCGCGTGTGTTTGCGAACAAGGTCATCAAGGTGTATCCCGCGTTCCGTGAGTTTTACGGAATGGAGGAAGTGATCGAGAACGTCGTGTCGTACTTCCGGCACGCGGCGCAGGGTCTGGAAGAGAAGCAGCAGATCCTGTATCTGCTCGGTCCCGTGGGCGGCGGCAAGTCATCGATCGCCGAGCGTCTCAAGCAACTCGCGGAACGCGTGCCGTTCTATGCGTTGAAGGGTTCGCCAGTCAACGAATCGCCGCTCGGTCTCTTCGACTATGACGAAGACGGCCCCGTGCTCGAAGAGCAATACGGTATTCCGCGCCGCTATCTGAAGAGCATCCTCTCGCCGTGGGGGGTGAAGCGCCTGTACGAATACAACGGCGACATCCGCAAGTTCCGCGTGGTGCGCCGCTATCCTTCCATCCTTCGTCAGATCGGTATCGCCAAGACGGAGCCGGGCGACGAGAACAATCAGGACCTCTCCTCGCTCGTCGGCAAGGTCGATATCCGCAAGCTCGAAACCTATTCGCAGGACGACGCGGACGCGTACAGCTACTCCGGTGGCCTGTGCCTCGCCAATCAGGGCTTGCTCGAATTCGTCGAAATGTTCAAGGCGCCGATCAAGGTGCTGCACCCGTTGTTGACGGCCACGCAGGAAGGCAACTTCAAGGGCACGGAAGGCTTCGGCGCAATTCCGTTCGACGGCGTGATCCTCGCGCACTCGAACGAGTCGGAGTGGAAGGCATTCCGCAACAACAAGAACAACGAAGCACTGCTCGATCGTATCTTCGTGGTGAAGGTGCCGTACTGCCTGCGCTACGGCGAAGAGGTCAAGATCTACGAGAAGCTCTTGCGCAACTCGTCGCTGGCGGAAGCCGTCTGCGCACCGGGCACGCTCAAGATGATGGCGCAAATGGCCGTGCTCACGCGTCTGGCCGAACCCGAGAACTCGAGCCTGTTCTCGAAGATGCAGGTCTATGACGGCGAAAACCTCAAAGACACGGACCCGAAAGCGAAGTCGTATCAGGAGTATCGCGACTTCGCCGGTGTCGATGAAGGCATGAACGGCGTGTCGACGCGCTTCGCATTCAAGATCCTGTCGCGCGTGTTCAACTTCGATTCGACCGAAGTCGCGGCCAACCCGGTGCACCTGATGTACGTGCTCGAGCAGCAGATCGAACGCGAGCAGTTCCCGCAGGAAACGGAGCAGAAATATCTGTCCTTCATCAAGGACGTACTGGCCTCGCGTTACGCGGAATTCATCGGCAAGGAGATTCAGACTGCCTATCTCGAGTCGTATTCGGAATATGGACAAAACATCTTCGATCGTTATGTGACGTATGCGGACTTCTGGATTCAGGATCAGGAATTCCGCGATCACGACACCGGTGAGAGCTTCGACCGCGCAGCGTTGAATGCCGAACTGGAGAAGATCGAGAAGCCCGCCGGCATCAGCAACCCGAAGGATTTCCGTAACGAGATCGTGAACTTCGTGTTGCGTGCGCGTGCAGCCAACGGCGGGAAGAATCCGGCGTGGATCAGCTACGAAAAGTTGCGCGTGGTGATCGAGAAGAAGATGTTTTCCAACACCGAAGAACTTTTGCCGGTCATCTCGTTCAACGCGAAAGGTTCGGCGGAAGAACAGCGCAAGCACGAGGACTTCGTCAATCGCATGGTCGCGAAGGATTATACGCCAAAGCAGGTGCGTTTGCTGTGCGACTGGTATCTGCGCGTGCGCAAGTCGTCGTAATGTCGTTCGGAAAGTGGAAGCCGATATAAACTGTCCCCGTCGTCCGGTTGCCGGATTCGCAACCGGACGACACGGCGGACACCTTGCGAGGCGCCGTCACGCTGCATGGGCGCCGAAGGTTCGCGCAGTGCCTCGCTTCCTCGCAATCAACGCGGGAGACTGGATGTGCTGCACCAAATCATCGACCGCCGGTTAGCGGGCAAGAACAAAAGCATCGCCAATCGCGAGCGCTTTCTGCGTCGCGTGAAGAGCTACATTCGCCGCGCCGTATCCGACGCGGTGCGCGATCGCAGCATCAAGGATATTCAAAGCACCCAGAGCATCACCATTCCGAAGAAGGACATTTCGGAACCATCGTTCCGTCACGGGCCGGGCGGCAAGCGCGAGTATGTCCATCCGGGCAATGCGGACTACATTCGCGGCGACAAGATTCCGCGCCCGCCGGGCGGCGGCAAGAGCGCCAGCAACGAGGGTGAAGGACAGGACGATTTCGTCTTCGAACTGTCACGCGAAGAGTTCATGCAGTACTTCTTCGACGATCTCGAACTGCCGCGTCTGGTCAAGACGCAACTGCTTGCCATGCCCACGTGGAAAAACGTGCGCGCAGGCTGGGCGGCGGAAGGCACGCCGAACAATATCGACGTGGTGAGATCGCTGCGTTCCGCGCTCGGGCGGCGCATCGCGCTGGGCTTTCCGCTCGCCACGCAACTGCGCGAGATGGAACGCCAGATCGAACAACTCAAGGAAGAGAAGGGCGACCCCGAAGATATCGCGCGGCTGGAGGCGGATATCGTCATCATGCAGGGGCGCATCACGCGCATTCCGTTCATCGATCCGTTCGACCTGCGCTACGTCAATCGCGTCAAGCTGCCCACGCCTTCCAGCAAGGCCGTCATGTTCTGCCTGATGGACGTCTCCGGTTCGATGGACGAACAGCGCAAGGATCTCTCCAAGCGCTTCTTCATTATTCTGTATCTGTTCCTGCAGCGGAACTACGAGAAGATCGAGGTCGTGTTCATCCGCCATCACACGCGCGCCGAGGAAGTGGACGAGGACACTTTTTTCCATTCGACCGAAAGCGGCGGCACGGTGGTGTCGAGCGCGCTCGAACTGATGAAGAAGATCATGGACGAGCGCTACTTGCCGACCGAGTGGAACATTTACGGCGCGCAGGCGTCGGACGGCGATAACTGGACCGACGATTCGCCGAAGTGCCGCAAGCTGCTGGAGAACGATATCCTGCCGAAGGTGCGGTATTTCGCGTATATACAAGTCGCGCCGGAAGAGCAGAATCTCTGGTTGGAGTATGCTCAACTCGCGTTGGGCGCGCCGGAACTGGCCATGAAGAAAGTGGGTTCGGCGGCGGATATCTATCCGGTATTCAGGGAGCTCTTCGAGAAACAGCAGGCAGCAGCATAAGCATCAGACGCATGGATCGCACAGGGAACACGGACGATCGTGCTTCCGGAAGCACATCGTAGCCTGGGCCCGAAGCGGGGCAACGCAAGGCGTCCGCAGCAATGCACGAGACGCACGAGGAAGACAGGATGAATGTAGCGGAAAAACGGCGGCCGCTGCCGTGCCCATCGGACTGGAGCGTCGAGCTGATCGAGGAATACGACGCGGAGATTTCTCGCGTCGCCAATCGGTACGGGCTCGACGTGTATCCTATCCAGCTCGAAATCATCAGCTCCGAGCAGATGATGGATGCTTACGCGTCTGTCGGCATGCCGGTGAATTATCGGCACTGGTCGTTCGGCAAGCACTTTCTCTCGACCGAGAAAGACTATCGGCGTGGGCAGATGGGCCTCGCGTACGAAATCGTCATCAATTCCAATCCCTGCATCGCGTATCTCATGGAAGAGAACACCATGACGATGCAGGCGCTCGTGATCGCCCACGCGGCGTATGGGCACAACTCGTTCTTCAAGGGTAACTATCTGTTCAAGCTGTGGACGGATGCGCACGCCATCATCGATTACCTTGTGTACGCGAAGAACTACATCGCGGAGTGCGAAGAGCGCTTCGGGCTGGATCGCGTTGAAGAACTGCTCGACTCGTGTCACGCGCTGATGAATTACGGCGTGGACCGGTACAAGCGTCCGCAGAAACTGTCGCTCGCGAAGGAAGCCGCAATGCGTCGCGAGCGCGAAGCGTATCTGCAATCGCAGGTCAACGAACTCTGGCGCACGCTGCCCAAGAGCAAGGAGCCGACGGCCGAGGAAATCGAAACGCGTTATCCGCCGGAGCCGCAGGAAAACCTGCTGTACTTCGCGGAGAAGAATGCGCCGTTGCTGGAGCCGTGGGAACGTGAAGTCATCCGCATCGTGCGCAAGATCGGACAGTATTTTTATCCGCAGCGTCAGACGCAGGTGATGAACGAAGGCTGGGCCACGTTCTGGCATTACACGCTGCTCAACACGCTCTACAACGAAGGCCGGCTCGAAGACGGCTTCATGATGGAGTTCCTGCACTCGCATTCGAATGTGGTGTATCAGCCGCCGGTGACGAAACCGTATTACAGCGGCATCAATCCGTATGCGCTGGGCTTCTCGATGATGAGCGACATCCGCCGCATTTGCGAAAACCCGACGGACGAAGACCGTGAGTGGTTCCCGGAACTCGCGAGCAGCGACTGGCTGGAGTCCTTGCATTACGCCATGCGCAACTTCAAGGACGAGAGCTTTATCACGCAGTATCTGTCGCCGCATCTGATTCGCGAGATGCGCCTGTTCTCGATCCTGGACGACGACATGCGCGACGCGCTCGAAGTGTCGGCCATTCACGACGGCAGCGGTTATCGCTATGTGCGGCAGGCGTTGTCGCGACAGTACGACATTCACCATCGCGAGCCGAATATTCAGGTGTATTCGGTGAACACGCGCGGCGACCGTGCGCTCACGCTGCGGCACTTCATGACGGACAATCGTCATCTGTCGAATGACAGCGACGAAGTACTCAAGCACATGGCGGGCTTGTGGCAGTTCGACGTGTATCTGGAAAGCGTCGATGAAAACGGCACCGTGAGAAAGCGCGTCGAGTGCCGCTATAACGCGCCGACCACGCGCTGAACGTCGCACGTAGCAACGAAAACCGGCTCCTCGCGAGCCGGTTTTTTATTGACGGTCAGTGCCCGCTCAGACATTCCCGCCTTCTTCGTCCTGCGTGAAGATATCCCAGCTCGCCATGAACAGCGCCGCCACCAGCGGCCCGATCACGAAGCCATTGATGCCGAACAGCGCCATGCCGCCCAGCGTCGAGATGAGCACGACCCAGTCGGGCATCTTCGTGTCCTTGCCGACCAGAAGCGGGCGCAGCAGGTTGTCCACCAGCCCGATCACCACGACGCAAAACGCGACCAGAATCAGCCCTTTACCGACCGCGCCGGTCATGAAGAAATAGATCGCGGCAGGTCCCCAGACGATCGCCGCGCCGACGGCCGGCAGCAGCGACAGGAACGCCATCAGCACGCCCCACAGCAGCGAACCGTTGATGCCGAGCATCCAGAAGATGAGGCCGCCGAGAAAGCCCTGCACGGCCGCCACCGCGATGTTGCCCTTGACCGTCGCGCGCACGACCGTGGTGAACTTGGCGATCAGATGCTGCTTTGGTTCGTTGTCGAGCGGAATCGCGCGGCGGATACGCTGGCCGATCTCGCCGCCGTCGCGCAGCAGGAAGAACACGAGATAGAGCATCACGCCGAAGCTCACCACGAACTGGAACGTGTTCTGTCCGATGGACAGCGCCTGCGCCGCGGCGAACTGGCTGATCTGCGATGCGCCTTCCATCAGCTTCTGCTGCACGCCGGAGATGTCGGTTATGCCGTAGCGGCCGAGCAGTTGCTGCACGGAGTTCGGCAGCGCCTGCAGCATGTGCTGGAAGAACGCGCCGAGATTCCATTGGCCGGATTTGATCTGCGCGTAGGCGAGGGCGATTTCCTGCACCAGCGTCACGGCGACGACGGCGAGCGGAATGATCACGATCAGGATCGCGACGCCCAGCGTGGTCAGCGCGGCGAGATTGCGGCGTTTGCCGAAGCGCGCGGTGAGGTAACGCTGCATCGGCTGGAACAGGATCGCGAGAATCGCGCCCCAGAAGATCGCGCTGAAAAACGGCAGCAGCACCCATCCAAGCGCCACGCTCACGAGCAGCAGCAACAAGTGGAAGAATTTTTGGTGAACCAGGTCGTCGTCGTTCACAGGCATAGGAGCATGAGAGGGCGGGCTGGAACAGCACGTCGCGTGCCGCGCGCATTAGATATTCGATGCACCGCACGCGAAAAGGGTTCGATGCCCGGCATGGAACGGGTGCTCGCGTCGTCTAAAATCCCGCTTTCATTCCTTGCGGATGCCTTCCGTCGCTCAGCGCGTTGCGGGCGTTCGCGCCAACGCTCGAAACAATGAATCCAGGCGTCGTCTACGCATTCGCGGCCTTTGCCATCTGGGGCTTTTTTCCGATTTACTTCAAGGCCTTGTATTCGATCAGCGCAATCGAGATGCTCGCGCACCGCATGGCGTGGTCGATGGTGTTCCTGCTCATCGTGCTGACGGTGCTGCGCAAGTGGCAGTGGCTGCTGCCCACGCTGCGCGACCGCCGCCTCTGCTCGCGCGTTTCGCCGCGAGCGCGGTGCTGTTGTCCACCAACTGGGGCATCTATCTGGGCGGTCAACGCGGGGCATATCGTCGAGGCGAGCCTCGGCTACTTAATCAATCCGCTGATCAACGTGCTGTTCGGCATGGCGTTTTTGCACGAGCGTTTGCAGCCGATGCAATGGCTCGCGGTCATCGTGGCGGGCGTGGGCGTCATCTGGCTGACGTGGGTGAACGGCGTGCCGCCATGGATCAGCCTCGCGCTCGCGCTGACGTTCGGCGGCTACGGTCGGTTTTTGCTGAGTAAGACCGCGTCGCTCGGTGCACTCGAAGGGCTGATGCTCGAAACCGTCATTCTGTGCCCGGTCGCCTGCTGTATCTGTTGAGTTCGCACGGCGGCAGCGGATTTTCGCAGACGTCGCTCGGCCTGAAATTGCTGCTCGCGGCGGCAGGTCCGGTGACTGTGGTGCCGCTGCTGCTGTTCGCGGCGGGCGCCCAGCGCATTCCGCTGTCGATGCTCGGGCTGATCCAGTACATCACGCCAACGCTGCAATTGCTGATCGGCGCGTGGTGATCTACGGCAAATAATTCGGGCACGATCAGCTGATCGGCTACGGCGCGATCTGGGCCGCGCTCGCGGTGTATTCGCTGGAAGGGTTCTATCGGGCGAACGCGCCGCGCGTGGTCGATTAGCGCAAATTACCGCAATGCGTCGCCGAAGCGGTACTCGGCGGTCGCCTCGTCGAGTTTCGCCTTGATTTCCGGATCGATCGGACGATCCACCGCAGCGAGCATCTTGTTCAGCTGAACCGGCTGGCTCGCGCCGATGATCGCCGAGCTCACGACCGGATTCGCCAACACCCACGCGAGCGCGGTGCTCGCCAGCGACCGGCCCGTCGGCCCGACGATGCGGTTGATCTTCTCGATACTGTGAAATTCGCGCTCGTGCCAGTAGCGCTGCGTATACAGTTCAGTTACAGTTCAGTTCGCCCGCTTTGCCGACCGCCGACGTGAAGCGGCCCCTCCGACGGCCCCGCGCCGTAGCTGTGCTGCCGGTCAGCAAGCCGCCCGCGAGCGGGTTATAGGGAATCACCGCAAGACCTTCCTAGCCCGCGAGGCAGCAATTCGCGCTCGATCTTGGCGTAACAACAAATTGTAGCGCGGCTGCACCGACACGAAACGCGCCGTGCGCAGCGCCTCGGCACGGCCGAGCGCGCGCAGCCGGTACGCAAGAAAATTCGACACGCCGACATAACGCGCCTTGCCGCTTTTCACGATTGGTGTCGAGTGCCTCGAGCATTTCGTCGAGCGGGGTCTCGCGGTCGTCGTTATGCAACTGATACAGATCGACGTAATCGGTGCCCAGACATCGATCGCATCGAGCAGATGCTTGCGCGACGCGACGCGCTGCCATGCGAGCGGGCCCATCTCGTGGACTGTCTTGGTCGCGACGATGTAACGGTTGCGCCGGCCCTTGAGCCACCAGCCGACGATTTCCTCAGTGCGGCTGGCCAGATCGTGATTGCTGCCGAGCGGATAGACGTTTGTGGTGTCGATGAAATTGACACCCGCATCCACCGCCCGATCCATGATTCTGGACCGACAGCATAAGCCGATTGCGTGCCACGCGCTGTGACGGGTTTCACAGCTTCGTCATGCGGCGCGGTGGAGTCGAACGCCGCGTTGCGCGGCTCCGTATCGAGACGGCGGAACATCGCGGCCGAAAGCAGTATGATGACGCCCATGCAGACGAAACTCAGCTTGAAGCCGAGCGCAGCCGAACCGAACTGGCCTTCGAAGACCTGTACGAGCGATCCGCCGATCGACACGCCGAGGCCGATGGCGAGCATCTGCACCATCGAGAACAGGCTGTTGCCGCTGCCCGCGTCCTTAATCGACAAGCCCTTCAGCGTGACGCTGTTCATGGCGGCGAACTCTGCATCGAATTGCCGGCCCCGAACAGCGTGAGGATCGCGAGTTCGCCGATCAGCGGAAAGGACGGGACGGTGAGAACGCCGCGAAGCCGACGATCGACGCGCCCACCAGCATGGTGTTGACCAGCAGGAAGGTCTCGTAGCCGTAGCGCTTGACGAGCCGCGCGATCCAGCGTTTCGAGACGGTGCCGGCGAGCGCGATGGGAATCATCACCAGGCCGGAATGCAGCGGCGTGTAGCCGAGTTCGAGTTGCATGAGAAGCGGCAGCAGGAACGGCACCGCGCTCGAACCGATCTGGCATAGTAGATTGCCGAGCAGCCCCGACGCTGAAATTCGGCTCGCGGAACAGCGGATTGCACTTGCGCCGCGCGTGCGGAATGTACGCAAACGCCGATGCGGCCGCGATCACGAACAGCAGCGCCGACACCGCGCCGCGATGCGTCGAGACCGGGCAATCGAGCGCCAGCGAAAACGACACCATGCACAACGACAGCAATCCGCAGCCGACGAAATCGAACGGCGCACGGCTGTCGAGCGGATCGTGGGGCAGAAAGCGCCGCACCACGTAGAGACCCGCCGCGCCGATCGGCACGTTGATCAGGAAGATCCAGTGCCACGAGAACGATTCGACGAACCAGCCGCCGAGTGTCGAGCCGACCTGACCGGTGACGGAAATCATCGCGAGCGCGGAGACGTAGGCTTCGCCGGTCACGGTGCGCAGCACGGCGAGGCAGCTGATCGGCAGCAGCATCGACCCGCCGATGCCTTGCAGCACCCGCGCCATCACCAGTAGTTGATCGAGCGTATGCGCGCTCGAGCAGGCGAGCGAGCCGATCACGAACAGCGCGATCGAAACGAAGGAAGTACACGCGCCGCGTGCCGAAGTGGTCCGCCAGCCACCCTGAGGCCAGCGTGAGGAGCGCCATGGTAAACGTGTAAGCGACGACGATGGACTGCATCGCGAGCAGTGCTGCGTGCAGATCGCGCGCGATGGAAGGCAGCGCCGTGTTCACGATGGTCGTGTCGAGCGCCTGCATGAAAAAGCCCATGGCAACGATCCAGAGAAGCGCTGTGGCGAGGACTGTCGGGTCATGTGGGGAGGGGGTTTCGGGTTGATGCGACGCGGCAGCCAGGGCGTTTGAACCCTCCTGCCGCGCGTTATGTGAAATATTAGGTTCTGTTCACATTCTCAGTAGCGCTCCAAAGGCGCAGGCGAGCACGGCG
>LFJI01000090.1 GCA_001235855.1 Candidatus Burkholderia brachyanthoides | reverse complement strand
CTCGTCTGCTGGAACATCTTCAGCCGATCTGAGCGACCTTTTTGAACTGGCCTTTTAGCGCTTCAACGGCTTCAACGCCTTCCGTGCACGTTCGATCAACGCGGATGTCGACGAATCGTGCTTCTTCGGATCGGCGGAGTCGGCGGTGATATCCGCTTCGACCACCTTGCCGAGAATCTTGCCGAGTTCCACGCCCCACTGATCGAACGAGTTGATGTTCCACAAGGTGCCTTGCACCAGCACCTTGTGCTCGTACAGCGCGATGAGCGCGCCGAGCGTTTGCGGTGTGAGCGCATCGAGCATGATGGTCGTGGTCGGCCGATTGCCGGGGAAGCTCAAATGCGTCGCGAGTTCTTCCTTGCCCGAACCCGCGACTTTCTTCGCTTCTTCCAGCGTGCGGCCGAGCATCAGCGCTTCGCTTTGCGCGAAACAGTTCGCCAGCAGCTTCGCATGATGATCGACCAGCGGATGCTCCGGCGTCATCACGGCGATGAAGTCGATTGGAATGATCGTCGGCCCCTGGTGCAGCATCTGGAAGAACGCGTGCTGGCCGTTGGTGCCCGGTTCGCCCCAGATCACGGCTGCGGTCGGATAATCGGCCATGCCGCCGTCGAGCGTCGCTGACTTGCCGTTGCTTTCCATCTCCAGTTGCTGGAGGTAGGAAGAAAGCAGACTCAGCGCCTGCGAATACGGCGCGATCAGATCGCTCTGCGAGCCGAAGAAGTTGCGATACCAGATGCCGATCATGCCCATCAGGACGGGCAGGTTCTTGTCGAGCGGCGCATCGTGGAAGTGCTCGTCCATCGTCGCCGCGCCTCGCAGCAACAGGTCGAAGTTCTTCGGACCTACCGCGATCATGATCGACAGACCCACCGCCGACCATAGCGAGTAGCGCCCGCCGACCCAGTCCCACATCTCGAAGATATTCGCTTTCGCGATGCCGAACTTCGTCATTTCCGCCGGGTTCGCCGAAACGCCGACGAAGTGCTTCGCCAACTGACCTTCTGGACAGCCTGACTTGAGGAACCAGTCGCGCATGGAATGCGCGTTGGTCATCGTTTCGAGCGTGGTGAAGGTCTTCGACACGACGATGGCGAGCGTCTCTTCGGCATCGACCTGTTGCAGCACGTTCCACAGGTCCGCGCCGTCCACGTTCGATACGAAGTGCGTATCGAGTTCCTTCGACGCCAGATGATGCAGCGCATGCACGACCATCTTCGGCCCGAGATCAGACCCGCCGATGCCGATATTCACCACGTGGCGAATGCGCTTGCCGGAGTAGCCCGTCCACGAGCCGTCGCGGACCTTGTCCGAGAACGCGGCCATCTTGGCCTTCCCGGCCTGCACTTGCCCGTAGAAGGGCGCGGTGGGCGACTGCGCGCGCAATGCCGTGTGCAACGCCGCGCGATGTTCGGTGATGTTGACGAAATCGCCCTGGAACATGGCGTCGCGGCGCTTGGTGACGCCCGCCTGCTCGGCGAGTTCGGTGAGCAGCTTGAGCGTGGAGTCGGTGATGCGGTTCTTCGAGAAATCGATGGTGAGGCCGCCGCCTTCGAAGGTCAGGCGTTCGGCGCGCCTGGGCGTGGTGTCGTTTTGCGGCGCGAACCAGTCGCGCATGCGCTCATTCGAAATGGCTTCGTAATGCGACTGGAGCGCCGACCAGGCAGGAAGCGAATCGAGCGTCGAGTGTTGGGTCATGAGCAGTCCGTTAGTCAGAGGTGACGGAGGAAAACGTTCGTGCGGATGCGGTGTGGCCCGGTCTGCGTCTTACATTCTGGAGAACGCGACCAGCCGGCGCGGATGCCCGAATCAAAAAAAGTATAGCGACGATGCATGAACCGATGCTTGCAACACGTCACAGCCCTCGCTCGTGCCGTGGATAGAAGTGCCGATTGATGAAGCTGCGCAATCTGGGCGCGAGTTCGCCAGCAGTCAGTCCCGCCGGACCGTCGCCGTCATCGCTGAGACTTTGCGCGGCGCGGCCGTGCAGCCATACGCCCGCAAGCGCGGCCTCGTAAGCGGGCAAGGATTGCGCAAGAAATGCTCCGATCAATCCCCCGAGCACGTCGCCCGTGCCGCCGGTGGCGAGTCCCGCGTTGCCGGTCGGATTGATCGCGATGCGGCCGTCCGGCGCCGCGATGACTGTGCCCGAGCCTTTGAGCACGGCAATCGCGCCGTAACGCGCGGCAAGCTGACGCGCGGCTTGCAGCCGGTCGGCCTGCAAGGCTTTCACATCGATTTGCAGAAGACACGCCGCTTCCAGCGGATGCGGCGTGACGATGCACGGATCGCCCTGCGCGCCGCGCCTGGCGACCGCAGACGCGAGCGCATCGTCGGTGGCGACGAGGTTGAGCGCATCGGCGTCGAGCAGTTTGGGGACGTCGAGCTTCAGCGCGTCGGCGACGACCTGCTTTGCGCGATCGGTCTTGCCCATGCCGCAGCCGATCGCGAGCGCGTCCATCTTGTCGAGCGCGAAACCGTCGACGCGATGCAGCATTAGCTCGGGATGCGGCGGATCGTAAGGCGGAAAGCCTTCGCCCAGAAACGCGATATTGACCTTGCCCGCGCCGCCGTACAGCGCCATGCGCGCCGCGAGTACGGGCGCGCCGCACATGCCGGTGTCGCCGCCGACGACCGCGAGCGTGCCGAAGGTGCCTTTGTTCGAGCCGTTGTCGCGCGGCGGGAAATGATCGGCGAATAGGGCGGGCGCGCTGAGCGTGACTGCCGGCGCTGCAGCTTCCTCCACGCCGATCATCGCGACGGCGAGGCGGCCGCACAGGTCGCGACCCTGCGCCGTGTAATGTCCCGGCTTCGCGCCGATGAACGTGATCGTATCGGTCGCGCGGATTGCTTCGCCGCCGGCAACGGGCGTACCGGTATCGCTGTTCAGGCCGCTCGGCACGTCGAGCGCGAGCACCCGGCCCGATGAACGCGTGCGGCGCCTCAGCAGCGCCGCGATGCGCGCGAACACGCCTTCCAGCGGCCGCGTAAGTCCGATGCCGAACATACCGTCCACGAGCCAGCCAAAGCCATCGAGCGACGCGGGCGCCTCGCTGTCGATCCCCACGCCCGCCGCGCGTGCGAGGTCGAGTGCCCAGCGCGCGTCGTCGGGCTTCACTTCGACCGGCATGCAGACCGTCACCGGCACACCCGCGCGATGCAGCCGCTCGGCCATCACGAGCGCATCGCCGCCGTTGTTGCCCGGTCCCGCGACGATCCACACCGGCTGGGTGCGACCATCCGCATCGCGCTCGAAGGTATCGGAAAGCCATTGCGCGGCGGCCGCGCCCGCGCGCGCCATCAGCGTATGCGGCGGCAACGCGGCGGCGGTGCGCGTCTCGAGCGCGCGCAGTTCCACGAGCGTCAGCAGCGCGAGGGGTTCATCGTGCGGGAAGAAATACGAGTGGGGTGCGGTCATGACTCGCTCGTCGATGCTGCTTGCGGTGGAACGGATCATCGCCGTACGCAGCATTCGTGCCATGCGCCGCCCGCGCTCAGAAGCGATTGATGCTCAACGCCAGCGTGTCGGCAGGCACCTCGGGCGTCGCGCCGACCACCGGCAGGCCATCGACGGAAATCAGACGCAGGCCATCCCACGCGCGCGCGGCGGATACGCGGACTGCGTCGGGAATCCAGTCGTGCGTGCCCTGGCCGAGCAGATCGAGCGCGCGGCGCGCGAGCGTGACGTCGAGCGGCTTGTCGGCTTTCGCGATGCCGACGAACGCGCCCGCGATCCGCAAGCGCTGATTCACGCGCGTCATCGTGATGCGCTTGACCGAATCGACCAGGGTCAGATGCGGCGCGCGTTCCCGTTCCTCGTAGGCGACCGGCAGTTCGCGGTGCGCTCTTCGGGCAGCAGCACGCCGCCCGCGAACGCCGGATGGTCCGGCGATGCATTCCTCGGGCGACAGCGCGCGGTGAATCACCCCTGCGCTCTTGAGCAGTTGCAGCGCGGGCTGCGTGTCGTCCAGTTCGCGCGCGTGGCGAAACAGATGCAGCATGCCGCGCCGCTGCTCGAATTCCAGTTGCAGACCGGTTTCGATTTCATCGACCGCGGCGCGCCGCGACAGACCGATCAGCGGCTGCAGCCGCGTGTGTACTGGGCGACGAACGCTTCCGGCTCGCGCAGCGTGGACAATTGCTTGATTCAGGATGCGCAAGGAAGCGGGCCTCGAGCGCGGGCGCGTCCCCCCGCTCAAGGCGCACCGGGCGGACGCGCCCGCGCACCGGGCGGACGCGCCCGATTTCGAGACACATTCAAATTATAATTATAATTTTATTTTCGCCTCACGCCACTTTGGCGCGCCCGGCGCTCCGGGCTTGCCTGCAGCGGCACACAAACGTCATCGACACACCGTCACAAAATGGCCCACTTCTCGTGTTTCCCCGGCGCTTCGGCCCTCTCCGATTTCCGTCAAACCCGTCTGCTTGACACGCTCGCCCGCATCGACGTGAATATTGTCGGCGTGCGCGGTCAGTTCCTGCATTTCGTCAATTCTTCGGAGCCGTTGACTGACGAAGACAGCAAACGTATCGACGCGTTGATGCACTACGGCGCGCCGTTCGAGGCCCAGAAGGAGCGCGGCCACGTCGAAACCTTCATGGTGGTGGTGCCACGCTTCGGCACGGTGTCCCCGTGGGCGAGCAAGGCGACGGATATCGCGCATCACTGCGGGCTGTCGAAGGTGCGGCGGATCGAACGCGGCGTCGAGTATTTGGTGATCGTCAAGAGCGGGTTGCTGGGCGGCAAGCGCGCGCTGTCCGACGAGGCGCGTGCGGCCGTCGCGGTGGCGCTGCACGACCGTATGACAGAGAGCGTGGCGGCATCGCGCGACGAAGCGCTGCATCTGTTCGACGAACTGCCCGCCAAGCCCTTGCAGACGGTGGATATCATCGGTCAGGGACGGAAGGCGCTGGAGGCGGCCAACGCGGAACTCGGCCTCGCGCTCGCGGAAGACGAGATCGTCTATCTGGTCGATGCGTTCGACGGCCTGAAGCGCAATCCGACCGATGTCGAACTGATGATGTTCGCGCAGGCCAACAGCGAGCATTGCCGTCACAAGATCTTCAACGGCGAGTGGACTATCGACGGCAAGAAGCAGGACATTTCGCTGTTCCAGATGATCCGCAATACCGAAAAGCTCCATCACGAAGGCACCATCGTCGCGTATTCGGACAACTCGGCGATCATGCGCGGCGGCATGGCGGAGCGCTGGTTCCCACGTGGCCGCGATGAGCAATACCAGCGTCACGAAGAACTGACGCACACACTGATGAAGGTCGAGACGCACAATCACCCGACGGCGATCTCGCCGTTCGCGGGCGCGGCGACCGGTTCCGGCGGCGAAATCCGCGACGAAGGCGCCACGGGCCGCGGCGCGCGTCCGAAGGCCGGTCTCGCGGGCTTCACGGTGTCGAACCTCGATCTGCCCGAGGCGCGCCAGAAATGGGAAAACGCCCGCGACAACGCGGTGCCTCTGGCTTCGCGCAATCCTTCGGAAACGCATGAGCCGTACGGCCGCCCGGATCGCATCGCGTCGCCGTTGCAGATCATGATCGACGGTCCGATCGGCGCGGCGGCGTTCAACAACGAATTCGGCCGGCCGAATCTCGGCGGCTATTTCCGCACCTACGAGCAGAACGTCGCGGGCCGCGTGCGCGGCTATCACAAGCCAATCATGATCGCGGGTGGCATCGGCAATATCTCGGACCAGCACACGCACAAGGACGATCTGCCCGCCGGCACGCTGCTGATCCAGATCGGCGGGCCGGGCATGCGCATCGGCATGGGCGGTGGCGCGGCATCGTCGATGGCGACCGGCGCGAACACCGCGCAACTCGACTTCGACTCGGTGCAGCGCGGCAATCCGGAAATCCAGCGGCGCGAGCAGGAAGTCATCAACACCTGCAGGCAGTTGGGCGAGCACAACCCGATCCTGTCGATTCACGACGTCGGCGCTGGCGGCATCTCCAGCGCGTTCCCCGAACTGGTCTATGGCGCGGGCAAGGGCGCGCACTTCGAACTGCGCAAGGTCCATCTCGAGGAAACCGGTCTGTCGCCGCGCGAAATCTGGTCCAACGAGGCGCAAGAGCGCTATGTGCTGGCGATCGCGCCTGAAGCGTTGCCGACGTTCCAGGCGATCTGCGAGCGCGAACGCTGCCCGTCGGCCGTGATCGGCGTGGTGACGGAAGCGCGTCAGCTCAAGCTGATCGACGCCGCCAACGAAGGCCAGCAGCCGGTCGACATGCCGATGGACGTGCTGCTCGGCAAGCCGCCGAAGATGCATCGCGACGTGAAGCGCGAACGCGCCGAGTTCACGCCCGTCGATGTGACCGGGCTGCCGCTGTCGGAAGTCGTGGTCGACGTGCTGAAGCATCCGACCGTTGCGAGCAAGTCGTTTCTCATCACCATCGGCGATCGCTCGGTCGGCGGCACGACGGCGCGCGATCAGTTCGTGGGACCGTGGCAGGTGCCGGTCGCCGATTGCGCGGTGACGACGATGGATTACGCGGGCTTTCGCGGCGAAGCGATGACCATGGCCGAGCGCACGCCGCTCGCCGTCATCGACGCGCCCGCGTCCGGCCGTATGGCGGTAGGCGAGGCGGTAACCAATATCGCCTCGGCGCCGATCGAATCGCTCAACAAGCTCAAGCTGTCGGCCAACTGGATGGCCGCGTGCGGCAGCGCCGGCGAAGACGCCGCGCTCTATGACACGGTGAAGGCCATCGGCATGGCACTGTGCCCGGCGTTGGGCATCAGCATTCCGGTGGGCAAGGATTCGCTGTCGATGCGCACCAAATGGGACGACGCGCGCGGCGCGGCGAAGGAAGTGGTGTCGCCGGTGTCGCTGATCATCTCGGCGTTTGCGCCGGTGGAAGACGTGCGCAAGCATCTCACGCCGCAACTTACGAACGACACGAACACGGTGCTGATCGCGATCGATCTGGGACGCGGGCGCAACCGCATGGGCGGCAGCATCCTCGCGCAGGTGACGCAGCAGGTCGGCGACACGGTGCCTGACGTGGACGACCCCGAAGATCTCAAGCGCTTCTTCACCGCGATTCAGGCGCTCAATGCCGACGGCAAGTTGCTCGCGTATCACGACCGCTCGGACGGCGGCCTGTGGGCGACGGTCTGCGAAATGGCTTTCGCGGGTCACGTGGGCGTGTCGCTGAACGTCGACATGCTGACGCTCGACCCCGATCACGAATCCGACTACGGCGACGCGAAGGACTGGGCCAAACAGACCAGCGGCCGCCGCGCGGATCGCGCGATCCGCGCGCTGTTCTCCGAGGAACTCGGCGCGGTGGTGCAAGTGCGCGCGCAGGATCGCGACGCCGTGCTCGGCGCGCTGCGCGAGCATGGTTTGTCGGCGTGCTCGCATGTGATCGGCAAGCCGAATGGGTTGGGCGATATCGAGATCTATCGCGACGCCAAGAAGATTTTCGGAGCGCCGCGCGTGGAGTTGCATCGTGCGTGGAGCGAGGTGAGCTGGCGTATAGCGCGTCTGCGCGACAACCCTGCCTGCGCCGACGTCGAATACGACGCGCTGCTCGACGCCGCCGATCCCGGCCTCTCGCCGGTGCTCACGTTCGATCCGGCCGAAGACATCGCCGCGCCGTTCGTCGCTACAGGCAAGCGTCCGCGCGTCGCGATCCTGCGCGAGCAGGGCGTGAATTCGCATCTGGAAACCGCGTACGCGTTCGACCGCGCCGGCTTCGATGCCCACGACGTCCACATGAGCGACCTGCTGGAAGGTCGCGCCACGCTCGCCGATTTCGTGGGCGCGGTCACCTGCGGCGGTTTCTCGTACGGCGACGTGCTCGGCGCGGGCGAGGGCTGGGCCAAGACCATCCGCTTCAACGCGCAACTCGCGGACATGTTCACGGCGTTCTTCGCGTGCCCGGACACCTTCGCGCTCGGCATCTGCAACGGCTGCCAGATGATGTCGAGCCTGGCCTCGATGATTCCCGGCGCGAAAAACTGGCCGAAGTTCACACGCAACAAGTCCGAGCAGTTCGAGGCGCGCTTCTCGCTCGTCGAAGTGCAGAGATCGCCGTCGATCTTCTTCACGGGCATGGAAGGCTCGCGCATTCCGGTGGCGGTCGCGCACGGCGAAGGTTTCGCGGACTTTTCGCAGCAGGGCGATGCGTCGAAAGCGCTCGTCGCGATGCGCTATGTCGATCATCGCGGTCAGGCGACCGAGACGTATCCGTTCAATCCGAACGGCTCACCGCAGGGCATCACGTCCGTTACCACGCCCGATGGCCGCTTCACCGTGCTGATGCCGCACATGGAGCGCGTGCATCGCAACGTGCAGATGAGCTGGACGCCCGAGGACTGGACGACCGATGGCAGCCCGTGGCTGCGCGTGTTCCAGAACGCGCGACGGTTCCTCGGCTGATTTTCGGGCGTTCCGTGTCTGGTACCCCGTGGCATGCGCCGCAGTGTGTTTTCATTTGGATGTCTACCTGATGGCATACATCCCAAAATAACGGAATCGAAAGTTGCGGGTGTAGTCACCGCACGCGGCGCATTCGAGCCGTGGAGGAGACAACATGACTCGCTTGCATCCTAAGTTGAATTTATCGCGACGCGTTGGCGCAAGCGCGGCCTGCAGCGGCGGTTCAGATTTCCAGCAGCGCCGACATGTGGCCCGTGCGGTCGCGCTGAGCGGCAATCTGATGGTGCGCGTCGCCATCGACACCAACGACGCCGCGAAATCCGGCACCCGGTGCGCGGACCTCGGCGCGGACTGGGCGAGCTGCGCGCGCGGCAGGCTGATTCTCGAAAACGCGGGCAATACGCGACTCGCATCCGGAAGCTGGACCGTGTACGTGCACAGCATCCGTCGCATCCTGATGGTCGATCAGCCCGATTTCGCCTGGCGTCACGTCACCGGCGACTTCTATGCACTGACGCCGCGCGCGGGTGCATTCACGCTCGGCGCAGGCGAGCGTGTCGAGGTGCCGTTCGTCGGCGAATACTGGTATCAGCACAGCGATCTGTTGCCGCGCGCCTACGTGGTGGCGGATGGCGCGCAACCGGCCATTTTCAAGCACAACGACACCGATGACGAGACGCGCTGCGTCGAAGCGATCCCGCCCATCAGCGACGACGCGGTGGCCCTTGCCGCGACGTCCGCGCAAATCATGCGTGCGCGCGCCGAAGCGGCGCTGCCGTCGGCGCAACAGAGCGCGGCGCGCGCATTGCCCGCCGTGCTGCGGACGGCTCAGGGCGAGGGTGCGGTCCAGATCAGCGGAATCGATTTGTCGCTCTCGGGGCTTACGCCTTCGCAAACGTTTGCGCTCATCTCACGCGCCGCGGCGCTCGATCTGAACGGCACGGCGCTGCCCGTGAGCGGGGCGCGTCGCCGGGGCAGCATTGCCTGCGGACATTGCGATTTCCGGCGGCTACCGGCTGATGCTCGCACGGCGGGCGCGAACATCGATGCGTTCCATTGATGCGTTCGATTCCGGATTCTGCCGGCCTTTATTACGCCGTGCAGACGCTTCTGTCGCCCACGCCGGCGGGCGGCATGAGTATCGAGGATGCGCCCCGTTATTCGTATCGCGGCATGCATGTCGATGCCGCGCGCAATTTTCGCCAGTCGGCCACGCTCAGGCGCCTGATCAACCAGATGAGCGCCTACACAAGCTCAATCGGCTGCATCTGCATCTGTCGGACGACGAAGGCTGGCGTATCGTGTTGCCTCACGGGAGGCTGTTACTCTCGGCTAATTGTCATCGACGCATATTGACGCATCGTTTTTCGGTGGAAGCTGACGCAGCTACGCCGCGTCAGCTTCCACCGCGTTTGCATCGCCAAGGATTCTGCTCACCAGATCCTTCGCCCGGTCTGAGCGC
>LFJI01000009.1 GCA_001235855.1 Candidatus Burkholderia brachyanthoides | reverse complement strand
ACCAAATGGCCGGCTTTCACCGGCAGTCGATGCGCCGCGTGTCGCACGAAGGCGCATAATATTTTATCAGGCATTGTCCGGATCACTGCGCGCGAACACGTAAAAACGATACGGCGCACGGTCCCTCTCATTTCCCTTATGTCTCGCTCGTCCGCCACACGCTCTGTTCTGCCCAGCCATACGCCTTCGCGGGGTGGCAAACCGCACACGATCCGCATCATCGGCGGGGACTGGAAGCGCACGCCGCTGCCCGTGCTCGATCTCGACGGCTTGCGTCCCACGCCAGATCGCGTGCGCGAGACGCTGTTCAACTGGCTCGGCCAGGATCTGAGCGGCCAGCATTGCTTCGACATGTTCGCGGGCAGCGGGGCGCTCGGCTTCGAAGCGGCGTCGCGCGGCGCGGCGCGCGTAGTAATGGCCGAAAAGAGCGGCAAAGCCGCAGCACAATTGAGGGCGAATCAGGCGAAGCTCGGTGCGCGCAATATCGAAATCGCCGAGGCCGATGCGCTGCGGCTTGCGTCCGGCCTCGCGCCGGGATCGTTCGATGTAATCTTTCTCGATCCGCCGTTCGGCGACGAGGCGCTGTTCTTGCGTGCGCTGAAAGTCGGCGTGCCGCTCGCCGCGCCCGATGGCGCGATTTACGTCGAATGTGGCGAGCCGCTCGACGTCGCCGCAATCGATGCGCTAGTGGGCTGGACGCTCGCACGGGACGGGAAGGCGGACGCGGTCCGCTATCATTTGCTGCACCGTCAAAATGAAGAATAATGCGCGTGTCCCATTTTGGCGCTGCAATCGTGTAGACCCGCAGTTAGGGCCGCTTGTTTCGCAAGAGCATACGAGGCAGGTTAAATAAAAGAGGAGAAGCTCATGGTTGTCGCCGTGTATCCGGGAACGTTCGATCCGCTCACTCGCGGTCACGAAGACATCGTGCGGCGCGCGTCGAGCATTTTCGATACGCTGATCGTAGGCGTGGCCGACAGCCGCGAGAAGAAGCTGTTTTTCACGCTGCAGGAGCGGCTCGACATCGTCAACGAAGTGCTCGGGCATTATCCGAAGAACGTGCAGGTAAGCAGTTTCACCGGTTTGCTCAAGGATTTCGTGCGCAAGAACAACGCGCGCGTGATCGTGCGCGGCCTGCGCGCCGTGTCGGACTTCGAATATGAGTTCCAGATGGCGGGGATGAACCGCTATTTGCTGCCCGACGTCGAGACGATGTTCATGACGCCGTCCGACCAGTACCAGTTCATCTCCGGCACTATCGTGCGCGAAATCGCGCAACTCGGCGGGGACGTGAGCAAGTTCGTGTTTCCATCGGTGGAAAAGCGCCTGATCGACAAGGTCGTGGCGCAAAAGGATTCCCCGGCGCCTTGAATTGCCGGGCCCGCGTAACTATCTGACCGGTTGCGCGAGTTTCATGCCGGATGCCATTCCGGCACAAGAGAGTGAAGCATGTCTTTGATCATTACAGACGAGTGCATCAACTGCGACGTTTGCGAGCCCGAGTGCCCGAACGACGCCATTTCGATGGGTACGGACATCTACGCCATCGACCCGAACAAATGCACGGAATGCGTCGGCCACTTCGACGAGCCGCAGTGCCAGCAAGTGTGTCCGGTGGAATGCATTCCGCGCGATCCGGCGCATGTCGAAACGCCGGACCAGCTCATGGCCAAGTATCACGCGTTGATGGCCGCCAAAGGCAAAACGTCCTAAGCGACGATTTCCGCCAGTGCCGCAATGAGCGCATCGCATTCGTCCGGCGTGCCGATCGAGATGCGCAAGTGCTGATCGATGCGCGGCAGCCTGAAATGGCGCACGAAGATTTCCTTCGCGCGCAGCGATGCGGCGAGCTCCGCCGCATCGTGCCCAGGATGCTTCGCGAACGCGAAGTTCGCCGCCGACGGCACGATTTCGAAGCCCTGTTTTTCCAGTTGTGACGTGAGCTTTTCGCGGTTCGCGACGACCTTCGCGCAACCGTCCTCGAACCACGCCCGATCCTCGTACGACGCCAGCGCCGCGACCTGCGCGAGCCGGTCGAGCGGATACGAGTTGAAGCTGTCCTTCACGCGCGTCAGCGCTTCGATCAGTTCGGCATTCCCGAAAGCAAAGCCCACGCGCATGCCCGCGAGCGAGCGCGCCTTCGACGTCGTCTGCACGACGAGCAGATTCGGATACGCGTCGATAAGATTCACCGCCGACTCGGCGCCGAAATCCACGTATGCCTCATCGATGATCACCGGCACGTCGGGGTTCTGCTTCAGCAGCAATTCGATCTCGGACAGCGGCAGCGCGCGGCCCGTTGGTGCATTCGGATTCGGCAGCAGGATGCCGCCGTTCGGCGAGCGATAATCGTCCACGTCGATGGCGAAATCCGCGTTGAGCGGCATCCTCCGATACTCGACGCCGTACAACTGCGCATACACCGGATAAAAGCTGTAGGTGATGTCCGGAAAGCGGATCGGCTTGTCGCGCTTGAGCAGCGCCTGAAAACCGTGCGCGAGCACTTCGTCCGAACCGTTGCCCGCGAACACCTGCTCGACACGCAATCCGTGATGCTTCGCCACGGCTTCACGCAGCGCGCGCGCCGTCGGATCGGGATATTTGCGGAGCGGCGCGCCGTCTTCATCCAGTTCGCGGCGAATCGCCTCGACCACGCGCGGCGAGGGTGGGTACGGGTTTTCGTTCGTGTTCAGCTTGACCGGATGCGCCAGCGCGGGCTGTTCGCCCGGTACGTAAGGCGTTAGCGTGTGGACGATATCGCTCCAGAAACGACTCACTGTCGGCTCCTTGGTTATGCCGGTTATGGGTTGCGGTGCAGATTCATCATCGCGCACTCGGTTCCGCCGGCGACGACGAAGGGCATCACGGCGAGCGAGCGTTCGATCGACTGATCGATCACATCCTGCTCCTCGCGGCGCGGCGGCTTTAGCACGAAATTGGCGACGTCGGGCTTTGCGCCCGCGCGCGCTCCTTCGGGAATCAGATCGCGCGGATGCCCGATGCCGATGCGCAGCCGCCAATACTGCTGCGACGACAGATGCGCCGAAATGTCCTTCAGACCGTTATGTCCACCGCTGCCGCCACCGAGTTTCATCTTGACGGTGCCCGGCGGCAAACCGAGTTCGTCGTGCGCGACGAGGATTTCATCGGGAAGAATCTTGAAGAACTGCGCAAGCGCGACGACCGATTGTCCCGAGCGGTTCATGAACGTCTGCGGTTCGAGCAGATGCACTTCGTGGCCGTTTAGGCGACCTTTGCCGTAGAAGCCATGGAAGCGCTTCTCTTCGCGCAGCGTCGCGCCGGCATCGCGCGCGAACTGGTCGACGAACCAGAAGCCTGTGTTGTGCCGCGTCGCGGTGTATTCAGCGCCCGGATTGCCCAAGCCGACGATCAGTTTGATCATGGCGAATCATTCAAAGCAAAACCATGTCCCGCAACCCTCACGTACCCACGAAGGCTGCGTGTGAGCGCGGTACATAGTCCGGTGGGGATCACAGGCTCTTGAGAAACGCCAGCAACTTGTCGTCAGGCCTGAATCGTCTTGGTTTGTCATCGGGTGGCGTGGTTTTCGCGAGCATCTTCTCCTTCAACTCCAGGTTCGCATCCAGGTATATCTGCGTCGTCTCGATTGACTCGTGCCCAAGCCACAGTGCGATGACCGACTGCTCGACGCCCTCTTGCAGCAGGTCCATCGCCGTCGTGTGCCGAAGCACGTGCGGCGAGACGCGCTTGCGCGCCAACGATGGGCAATGCGCGCCGGCCACCACAGCATGCTTGGCCAGCAGATAGTGCACTCCATGCGAGCTGAGCGAGCCGCCACGCGCATTCGGGAACACCGGCTGTTCCGGTGCCCGCGGTGGCTCCCGCATCCATGCGGTCAGAACCGTGTGCGTGGCCTTGCTCAACGGTGTGCAGCGCTCCTTACGTCCCTTTCTGACTACTACACGGACGTGCGCGCCCATACCAAGGTGGACGTCGTCGCGACGTAGGCCGGTCAACTCCGACAGCCGAAGCCCGGTCTGCACCGCCAGCAGCATCAGCGCGTGATCGCGGCGACCGGACCACGTACGTTGATCCGGCGCCGCTAGCAACGCGTCGACCTCGTCTCGACTCAGGAAAGCCACTAATGCGCGGTCGAATTTCTTCGCGGGAATGGCAGCAAGGACGCGAGCGATCTGCGCAGCGTGCGAGGGGGCTTCGTAAGAGGCGTAACGGAAGAACGAATGCGCTACCGTTAACCGAAAGTTGCGCGTGCGCGCCGTTATTCCGCGGATCGCCTCCAGGTCGTCCAGGAACGCCGTCACCAGCGGTGCATCGATGTCCTCCAACGCCAGTGCCGACGATGTCTTCTTCAATCGCTTGTGCGCAAATTGCAGCAGCATCTTGAAGGTGTCGCGGTACGAGGCAATCGTGTGTACGCTGGCCTGACGTTGATGCATCAGGCGCTGCGTAAAGAACCGCTCCAGCAGCGGCGCAAAACTGCTCCGGGTCGTCATGGCCTTACCTCCCAGCGTCGCTCCAGGCGCGACATGGCCTGCGTCATCAACTCCGGCCATGCACTCAAGTACCAGTACGTGTCCTGAACTCGCACGTGACCGATGTACGCCGACAATACCGGGCAGCAGGCGGGCCGCATCCTCGCCTGCTTGATACCAGCGCGTCAGCACGCGGACCGCGAAACGATGCCACAGGTCGTGGATGCGCGGCCCATGGCTGGCCTGCGGCCCGCGCAGGCCGATATCTGCCGAGATAGCGAGTAGAAGGTCCGATGCACATGGGCCTGATCGAGCCGATTGCCTGTGCGCGAGACGAAGACATAGAGAGAGATCGGCTGCGCAAAAGACTCCCGACGTCGCCGCAAGTAGTCGGCCAACACCCCGGCCATGCTCGCGTGTAACGGCACCAGCCGGGTCCTGCCCAGCTTGGCACCATGAATCGTCAACAGCGCCTGGTCGAGGTCGACATCTGCGACTTGCAGGTTCAATGCCTCCGAGATGCGCATGCCGGTGGTCGCGAGAAGGCCGAACAGGCAGCGGAACATCCAGGGCCGCAGCGGTGTCCAGTGCCAGGACGTTGGCAGCTTCAGCGCGGCAGCAAGCAACTGCTCGACCTCTTCATCCGAATACAGATACGGTCGCGCCAGGGTGGAGCGATGTGGCAGCAGTCCCAGCGGCGTAATCTCCGTCAGCGCGTCGGTGGCCTTGCGATGGCGAGCGAAGCCGCGCACATAGCCCAGGCGCCGTGCCCACTCGGCGGGCTGCACCGATGGCGACTGCCGGGCCCACGCCAACGCCAGCGCAGTGGTGATGTGCGTGCTTCCGTGTTGCTCGACGAAGGCGACGAAGCGTGGCAGTTGCAGGCCGGCGTCTTCCAGCTTGAAACCCAGGCTGCGCCGAAGCTGGAGATCATCGGGCAGAGCGTCACGTAGTGTGTTCATACTGGACCTCCGGGCCAAGTTAAAGCTAGAGAACGCAACGCGGCGATATCCACCTTAGCGTAGATTAACGTGGACGCAGGGTCGCGGTGGCGTAGTACCTCGCCGATTTCCGGCAGCGACGATCTGCCTTGCAGCATGCGTACCGCCAGCGCGTGGCGGAACTGGTGCGCTCCCTTGTGCGGCGCATCAATGCCGGCCTGCTCTGCTCCAAGGCGTTGCGCACGATCGAGCCGATACCGTCCGAGCCGTGCAGCAGGCCTTTGATCGGTGCGCGGGCACGCAGGAACAGATGGCGGTCGTTGCTCAGTGGCCGACCGTTTCGCAGGTAATCGGCAATAGCCTTGCCAGCAGCGGCCGGCAGCGGCATCAGACACTCTCTACCGTTCTTACCGCGAACACGTAGGCGACTGGCGTCCCAGTCGATGTCGTCCAGCCGCAGCGTGATGATTTCGCCACCGCGCAATCCCAGGCGCGCCAGCAACAGCAGAACAGCCCGGTCGCGCCGTCCGACGGCGGTCATTGGATCGCAACCCTCGATCGCGCGGTGAGCGTGCTCGGCCGATATGGCTTTGGGCAACGGTGGCGTCGTACTCCACGATGCCACCGGCGGCACGGCGCTGATCAGCGCCTCGTCGACCTCACCGCGGTACTGGCCCCAGCGAAGAAAGGCACGCAACGCATTGACGATATGCTTGAGCGAAGGCGTGCGTCGACACGGAGGCTGGCGTCGAACGAAGTTGATGATGTCCCCAGCGCGCAAAGCGTCGAAATCAATGCGCTTACCGGCGAAGCAATCGACGAGGAACTCGCGCACGCTCACCCGGTAGCCGCTGGCCGTACCGACGGCGAGACCGCGATCACATAGCAGGAATTGTTCGAAGTCGGCGAGCAGCTCGTCGGCGGGAAGCATCCGTGTTGCTGGCGTTGCACAAAGACCTTGGGCTCGCAGATAGCGCAGCAATTGCAGGAGTGCTGGCGCCTCGTGCCTGTGAGGCTTGCTTTGACAGTCGGCTGCGAGGCTGATACTGGCGTTGCGAGTACTGGTCGATGTGTGCTTCACCGAGATCCGCGAGTTCGATGCCTTGCGTGTCGAGCTAGGCATCGAACGCTGCAGCGCGCCAAGCCTTGGCGCGCACGCTGACTATGGCATAGCGTTTGTCGATCAGTGATGTAACGAATGCCGTGAGATGCGGTGACAGCGGTCCTGTCGCGCTTCGCGCGAGCGCCATCGCACCTTCGAGGGTAAGCGGCTCCAAAATGTTCTCCTTGCAGGCGGAATGCCTGACAAGGAGGATGCTGTGTCCAGTCGAATTGACCATCGGCTTCGGCGGCATCACGCGAATCGACAACGACGGGACATAATGGTCGCGAGACATAGATCGCCTATGTTGAACTGGCAATAGGCTGAAAACCCCGCCGGAACTTGCGCTCCGGCGGGTCACGTCGACCGTTCGCGAGAACGGATCGAGAGGATAGCTTCTCGAGAAGCTTATTCGGCGGCCGGCGTTTCGCTTTCCGCGCTGCTTTCACCCTCTTCCGACACGACAGCAGCCGGAATGATCGCCGAAGCTACCACCGGGTTTTCTGCGTCGATCGCGATCGTCAGGCTCACGCCCTTCGGCAACGGGAGGTCCTTCGCGTGCATCGTCTGACCGGCTTCGATCTTCGCCAGATCGATTTCCAGGAACTCAGGCAGGTCTGCCGGCAGGCATTCCACTTCCAGTTCCGTCACGACGTGGGTGATCACCGCGCCCGACAGCTTCACGGCCGGGTTGGTTTCTTGATTCATGAAGTGGAGCGGCACCTTGGTGTGCAGCTTCTTCTTCGCGTCGACGCGCTGGAAGTCCACGTGCAGAACCATCTGCTTGAACGGATGGTATTGCACGTCGCGCAGCAAAACCTGTTGCGACTTGCCGTCGATTTCCAGATCGAAAATCGACGAGTGGAAAACTTCTTTCTTCAGGGCGTGCCACAGCGCGTTGTGGTTCAGTTCGACCAGTTGAACGTCCGCACCCACGCCATACACGATACCCGGGGTCTTGCCCGAGTTGCGCAGGCGGCGGCTCGTACCCGTACCTTGCTTGCTACGCTCGAAAGCGACAACTTTCATAGTTGACTCCTTGATCTGCCCGCGACCAGGCAGGGAAAACGGGATCATCGAAAAAGTGTGATCCCACAACGAGCGATGTGAACCTTTGTTCGTCTACATCGATTATGCAAAGGACGCGAAGCATGCGCTTCGCGTCCTTTGCCAATACTGCTGAAACTGCTTTAACTTTCCGCGAACAGCGACATTACCGAGTCGCCGCGACGGATGCGCGAGAACGTCTCCGCGAGCAGACCCGCGCTCGACAGCGGACGAATCTTCGCGCACGCCAGCGATTCGGCCGACAGCGGAATGGTGTCCGTGACGACCAGTTCATCAAGCTCGGACGCCGTGATACGCGCCGCCGCGCCGCCGGACAGAACCGGATGGGTTGCGTAGGCGAACACTTGCTTGGCACCGCGCTGCTTGAGCACTTGCGCGGCCTTGCACAGCGTGCCGGCGGTGTCGACCATGTCGTCCATGATCACGCACGTACGGCCTTCGACTTCACCGATGATGTTCATCACTTCGGCGACATTCGCCTTCGGACGACGCTTGTCGATGATCGCGAGGTCGGTGTTCAACTGCTTGGCGAGCGCACGCGCGCGCACCACGCCGCCGACGTCCGGCGACACGACCAGCAGGTGATCGTGGTTCTGCTTGCGCAGATCGCCGAGGAGCACCGGAGTCGCGTAAATATTGTCGACGGAGATGTCGAAGAAACCTTGAATCTGGTCGGCGTGAAGGTCCATGGTGATCACGCGATCGACGCCGGCAATTTCCAGCATGTTTGCGACGACCTTCGCCGAGATGGCCACACGCGCCGAACGCGGACGGCGATCCTGACGCGCATAACCGAAGTAGGGGATGGCTGCAGTGATCCGGCCGGCGGATGCGCGCTTGAGCGCATCGACCATGATCATCAGTTCCATCAGGTTGTCGTTCGTGGGTGCACAGGTGGACTGCAGCACGAAAACATCTTTGCCCCGAACGTTTTCCTGAATCTCGACCATGATCTCGCCGTCGGCGAAACGGCTGACCATCGCTTTGCCGAGAGGAATTCCAAGGATCTTGACGACTTCCTGTGCAAGCACGGGATTCGCGTTACCAGTAAAAACCATCAGGCCGTCACTGCTCATCGTGCACCTGTCTGCGGCTGGAGGCGAGAGGAATATAGTGAGAAAGAATGGCAGGGGAGGAAGGACTCGAACCTTCGCATGCCGGAATCAAAATCCGGTGCCTTGACCAACTTGGCGACTCCCCTACACTAACTTTGAGTCTTGCTGGAAGTGTAGGACATACCCGACAAAACAAAACCTTATGACGCGAAAGCCAAGAGAGGATGAGAGTCCAGACTGCCTGCCACAACACTCTTCCAACTTGCCGGCAGTTTGGCTTGCGCCATTTCTGCTTCGGCCTTGCTGGTGAAAGCGGCGAACACGCTTGCTCCAGACCCTGTCATTCGCGCCGGTGCGAGATTGGAAAACCACTCGAGCACCTGTGCAACTTCCGCGTACTTTCCAGCGACTGCAGCTTGCATGTCATTACGACCGAAGCTGTCAGGCCAGTTTGTGTCTAATCTTTGCTGCCCTAGAAGGGCAAGCATTGTAGCGACTTTCGTATCACGTGTCAAACTTTTTTCGGAGAAAATCGCGGCGGTCGGAACGTGAACAGCAGGATTCACCACCAGGAAGAAACGTTGAGGCAATTTCACCTCTTGTAACGCTTCGCCGACTCCTTCTGCGAATGCATTTTGCCCGAAGACAAAAAACGGCACGTCCGCGCCTAGTTGTAGGCCGAGATTCTGCAGAATCTCACGCGGGAGCGCAAGCCCCCAGAGACGATTCAACGCTAAAAGAGTGGTTGCCGCGTCAGAACTTCCTCCGCCGAGACCCGCGCCCATCGGCAGGCGTTTGTCGATCTCGATCTCCACGCCGTACTGCGTGCCGGTGTGCTGCTGGAGCAGACGTGCGGCGCGCACGATCAGATCGTCTGCCTCGGGCACGCCGGGCACGTCCGTCTTGCGGATGACGACGCCGTCGTCACGGCGTGTGAAGTGCAGCAGATCGCCCCAGTCGAGCAACTGGAAGACGGTTTGCAGCGAGTGATAGCCGTCCGGACGACGGCCCGTGATATGCAGAAACAGGTTCAGCTTCGCCGGCGCGAGGCAGTTGCGAAGGGAATCGGTGGATGCTGCGGTCATGCGAAAGCGAGGCGGCGAGGTTATTGGTCGAGCACGAGCTTGATTTGCAGTGGCGGCTCGTCGCGAGACAGGTTCACGCGCTTCACGCCCGTGGCGGGTGCATTGGCGTAGGCGACGTAGTCGATCGTCCAGCCGTCCTGCTTGATCTGTTTGGGACGGTCATTGTTCGAATCGGGATCGAGTTCTGTCTTCGCGCGCGAATTCGGCGCTGCCGATGGCTGTAGCCAGTACCGCAGCCCCTCGACCGGCAACGCGAAGCCGAGCTTGTTCTGCATCAGTTCAGAGACGTTCTCGGCGTTCACCGGCTGACGGTTCGGCAACTCGAGCGTCGCGAGCGAGGGCGAAGACGTGACGATCGCCATTGTCGAGCCGAGCGGATTGCGTAGTTGCAGCGTGACGATATCGCCATTTTCCTGCCAGTCGAAGTTGCCGTACGCGTTGCGCTGCACGCCTTGCTGATCGTTGTACGCCACTGCGAAACGTCCGCGATAAGCGCGCTGGGTCTGCGTCGAGAGCGAATTCGAGGCGTTGGTCGTGGTCGGCGTGGGCGTGCGCGGCTGAACCGCGCAGCCGGACAACACCAGGACGGCGGCGGCCGCCACGCCGAGCGCGCCACGACGTAGCGGCACACCGGCGAGAAAATCGAAGGTCATCAAAGGTCGTTTACTTGAAGTCGTTTGAGCGTTTTGACGAGCGTGTCGTTATCGGGTTCGAGCTTTTGCGCCTGCCGGAACATGGCGCGCGCCTGATCCTGCTGCCCCGATTTCCATTGCACCTCGCCCAGATGCGCGCCGATTTCGGCGTTCGGCTGGAGGTTATAGGCGCTCTTCAGGATCTTCTCGGCTTCGGCGGCGTTGCTCTGGCGGTAACGCGCCCAGCCAAGGCTGTCCATGATGAACGCGTCGTTCGGCGCGAGCGAGACGGCCTTTTCGATCAACTTCACCGCTTCGTCGAGCCTTTGATTGCGATCGACCAGCGAATAACCGAGCGCGTTGTACGCCTGCGGATTGTTCGGGTCCGTCTTCATCAGCGTGCGAAGCTGCGTTTCCATGACGTCGTAATGGCCAGTCTTTTCCGCTGCCATCGCGTAATCGTAGATCAGATCGGGATCGTCGGGGAACGCGTGCACTGCCTTCGCCAGATTGTCTTCCGCTTCCTGATAGCGATGCGCTTCGAAAAGGATCGCCGAATCGGTGCGTGCGAGCAGCGCCAGGTCGCGCGGATCGGAGCTTTGGAGGCTATTGATCAGCGCGCGCGCCTGATCGACCTTGCCTTGCTTGGCCATGATCTGCTCGCGCGTG
Source organism: Candidatus Burkholderia brachyanthoides (assembly GCA_001235855.1). Taxonomy (GTDB): domain Bacteria; phylum Pseudomonadota; class Gammaproteobacteria; order Burkholderiales; family Burkholderiaceae; genus Caballeronia; species Caballeronia brachyanthoides. The sequence goes on along the minus strand of LFJI01000009.1, from coordinate 12,739 downwards.
ATCTGCGCCGGAAAATACTGCTGGCTCGTGCGCGGCACACGGTCGAGCCACTGGCCCGCGACGTCGTCCTGCTTTTGCTCCAGCGCCATCTGTGCGAGATAGATGTACGCCTGACCCGGGTCCGCGCCGGGCGTGTTCTGCGCGATCTTCGCGTACTCGTTCAGATACGACTGCGCCTTGTCGAACTGCTTCTTCTGGATGTTGATGAGCGCGAGCGCCATGATCGGCGGCAGATCCTTGGGATCGTTCTTGCGCATGATCTCGAACTGCTTCTGCGCGTCGTCGAGCCGGTCGGCCGAGAGATACAACTGCGCCAGCGCGAGTCGCGCATCACGCGACTTCGGGTTCTTCTCCAGATACTTCTCGAACGACGCGATGCCTTCCTTGCGTTCCTCCGGACCCATGCGCGCGAGCGTCAACGCGGCGGGCAAGTAGTCCGGCTTGAGTTGCAGCGCTTTTTCGAGCGATGCTTTCGCGCCTGGCTGATCGTCCGCGAGAATTTGCTGACGAGCCAGGGCCAGTTGCGTTTCCGGCAGGTTCTGATCGTTCGCAGTCAGGTCCTTGAGCACGTTCAGCCTGCCGACGCGATTCGGTCCGCGCGCCAGCAGCGCCTGCAGCGACAGAATGGCATCGCCGCGCTGCTCGGGCGCGACCTTCGCGAGTTCGCGCTGAAGGATAGGCTTGGCGTCTTCCGGCTTGCCGCCGACGATCTGCAGCGAAGCGCTCAACTGGGCCGCGCGCTCCGAATGCGGCGCGAACTGCTGCCACAGTTGCGCGGACGTGAGCGCGTCGTTGGGGCTCTGCGCGGCGATGGCGATCTCGGTGGCGCGTTGCGCAAAGCGAGGATCCTTCGTGTCGCGCGCGAGGGCAAGATAGGTTTGATAAGCGGGTGAGGGCTGGTCGCGTTGCAACGCGACCTCCGCGGCCAACACCTGGAAGACGATCTGGCTGGACATGGCCACGTTGGGCAAGTCCAGCTTCTCGTCGCCGCTGACCGGCGCGGTGAAGAAATCGGCCGCGTTCTGCGCGGCGGCTTGATCGTCGCCGCCGGGGACCGGGGACGAGTCAGGATCTTGCGCATAGGCCGGCGTGAACGCGAGTGCGGCCAGTGCGAATGCCACCGCACCCGCGATCCGCGACATCGGCATGGCAAACGAATGCGTCGAGCCGGCCTGACGCTTCGCAAACAGCTTCTTGACGAACGGGTTCATGGAAATCCAGACGATATTTCAATCAATTGTAACGCGGTCGCTAAAATACCGGCACAAACGCTCTAGCAAGACGCTCTCCAGGAAAATGCCAGAACTACCGGAAGTCGAAGTCACCCGCCGAGGCATTGAACCGTACGTCGCCGGACGGCGCGTCGAGCATGTCGATGTGCGCACGCCCGCGCTGCGCTGGCCGATTCCCGCCCATCTCGCCAAGACGCTCGGGGCGCTCAGGATCGAAAAGGTTGAGCGGCGCGGCAAGTATTTGCTGTTCGAAACGGCTGAAGGGTGGCTGATCATCCATCTCGGCATGACGGGGACGCTGCGCGTGCTGCGTCACGTGCCGCGTCCGCCGGAAGCGGCGAAGCAGGATCACGTCGATATCGTGTTCGACGACTTCATTCTGCGGTATCGCGATCCGCGCAGATTCGGCGCGATTCTCTGGCATCCGCGCGCGGACGGCGACGTGCTCGATCATCCGCTGCTCGCGAGTCTCGGCGTCGAGCCATTTTCGCCGGAGTTTTCCGGCGCGACGCTGTTTCGCGAGACGCGCGGCCGTAAGGTTTCGGTGAAGCAGGCGTTGCTCGTGGGCGATATCGTCGTGGGCGTAGGCAATATCTACGCGTCGGAGAGCTTGTTTCGCGCGGGTATCCGTCCGACGACGGCGGCGGGCCGCATTTCGCTCGTGCACTACGACCGGCTCGCGGACGCCGTGCGCGTGACGCTTGCCGCGGCCATCAACAAAGGTGGTAGCACGTTGCGCGATTTTGTCGGCAGCAATGGCGAATCCGGCTATTTTCAGCTCGACTACTTCGTTTATGATCGCGCCGGATTGCCGTGTCAAGTCTGCGGGACGGCGATCAAACACATCGTCCAGGGTCAGCGTTCGACTTACTTTTGTCCGCGCTGCCAGCACTAATCTCCGATGCTCGAACTGACCGAATTTTCGCAGCACCTCATCGCGTGGCAACGCATCCACGGCCGCCACGACCTGCCGTGGCAAAACACGCGCGACGCATATCGCATCTGGCTGTCGGAGATCATGCTCCAGCAGACGCAGGTGTCCGCGGTCATTCCGTACTACGCGCGTTTTCTCGAACGCTTTCCGACCGTCACAGCACTCGCCGACGCCCCCATCGACGCCGTGATGGCGCTGTGGGCCGGGCTCGGCTACTACTCGCGCGCGCGCAATCTGCATCGCTGCGCGCAGGTCGTCGCATATGAACATGACGGTGCGTTTCCGCAAACCGTCGACGAGCTCGTGGAGTTGCCGGGCATTGGACGCTCGACGGCGGCGGCGGTCGCTTCGTTCGCGTTCGGCGCGCGCGCCACGATCCTCGATGGCAACGTGAAGCGCGTGCTGGCGCGCGTGTTCGGCGTCGCGGGGTTTCCCGGCGAGAAGAAGGTGGAAAGCGCGATGTGGAAGTTCGCGGAATCGCTATTGCCGGATGCCGCGAACAAGGACGAGGTCACCGCCTACACGCAAGGCCTGATGGACCTCGGCGCGACGCTTTGCGTGCGCAGTAAGCCGGACTGCGCGCGGTGTCCGTTCGCATCCGATTGCGTGGCGAACGTGGAAGGGCGTCAGCGCGAACTGCCGGCCGCGCGCCCGAAAAAAGCGGTGCCGACACGCAAGACGTGGATGCTCGTACTGAAGGACGGTGATTCGGTCCTGCTCGAAAAGCGCGCGCCGACGGGCATCTGGGGCGGCCTCTGGAGCCTGCCCGAAGCCGCCGACGAAGCCGCGCTGGCGCAGGTCGCGCACAGTCTCGGCGGCGACGAGCGATTGCAACGGCTCGTGCCATTTTCGCACACCTTCACGCACTTCAAGCTGGATATCGAGCCGCGTTTGGGCAAGGTGCGCGGCGTGGCGCACGAGTTGTCGGACGCGAAAACCGTGTGGGCGCCGCTTTCGCGCATCGATTCCTACGGCGTGCCCGCGCCCGTGCGCAAGCTGCTCGACGCGCTCTGCGGCTCGCTGATCTGAAGCTGACGCTAAAGCGGCTGATGCTGCTGCATGTAGTGGTGAACGATATCGATGCGCGCGCCGGCGTCCATCATCAGTTCCATCAACTTTTGACGCGCGCGCATCGGGATCAGCAAAATTTCGGCGAGGCGGTTCCCAGCTCGGGTCGTCGAAGAGAAACGGTTCGACGAAGGGCAGATTCTGCGGCTCGCGTTCCTTGATCGCCGCGATGATGCACTCGAGCACCTCCGCGCACACGCCGAACTTGGCGAGCGTCTCCGCGCTCTGTAGCGGCTAGATTGTCGCCGATCATCTTGATCTCATCTTGATCTCGCCGATCAGCAGATTGCTCGGTTCCACGCGATGATCGACCAGCCGGAAACGCTGCGTGCCGCGCGCCTGCACGAGCAGCAGGCTGAACTGATCGACGTCGCACTCGAAGATCTCCGCGACGCAGCCGACGGTTTCCGGCACCGAGGGATCACCCGGCGGATGCGACTTCATGTCCACTGAACAGGCACACGCCGAACGGCGTGTTCTCGCGCAGACGCGCGCGCCATGTCCAGATATCGCGCCTCGAAAATCTTGAGCGGCAGCAGACCGCCGGGAAACAGCACCGTATACAGCGGGAACAGCGGAAGTTCGGCGAGAGCGGGATTCGATGACATCGCGCGCCTCCAGGGAGGACCGTCGGCGCGGCGATCAGGTTTGTGGTTGTGTCGCGCTCAATTCGACCGGAATGGGCGCATCGCGATGCCGCACGATCACATTCGCTCGCCCGGCGAAACGCGCGGCGAGCGTCTCGGCGATGAACACCGAGCGATGCTGCCCGCCCGTGCATCCGATCCCGACGGTGAGATAGCTGCGATTGTCGTCGCGAAAACGCGGCAGCCACTTGCCGACGAACGTGCCGATGTCGTCGATCATCTCGCCGACCAGCGGCTGCGCGGAGAGGAAGTCGATGATCGGCTGGTCTCGGCCGGTGAAGGGGCGCAACTGATGGTCGTAATAGGGATTCGGCAGCGTGCGCACGTCGAACACGAGATCTGCGTCGAGCGGCACGCCGCGCTTGAAGCCGAACGATTCGAACATGAGCGTGAGATCGGCGGCGTCGGTTTCGACGAAGCGCTTCACCCAGGCGCGCAACACGTTCGCGCGTAACGTGCTGGTGTCGATCTGATGACCGTATTCGGCGAGCCCCGCGACGAGTTCGCGCTCGTGCTCGATGGCTTCGGCAAGCGAATTGAGCACGCCGACGTCGGCTTCGTGCACGGGCGAACCTGACAGCGGGTGACGGCGGCGCGTCTCGGAAAAACGTTGGATGAGCGCTTGCGTGCTGGCGTTGAGAAACAGCACGCGCAGATCGAAGTCTTTGGAGAGCTTGCGGATGATCTCGGGCACTTCGTCGAGCGAGAGGCTCGACCGCGCGTCGATGGCGACGGCGAGACGCTGTTGACCTTCGCCTGTGAGATAGGCCGCGAGATCGGGCAGAAAGCGCGGCGGCAGGTTATCGACGCAGTAGTAGCCGCCGTCCTCGAGCGCGTTCAGCGCGACCGATTTGCCGGAGCCGGATGTGCCGGTGATCAGGATGATACGCATGGAATTCCACTAGTTCGCTTAATGTTAGCACCTGCGCTCGATTCGATCCGGCCCGCCCGGCCTCCGGTCATGCGATCAGATCAGCTTGCCGGGGAACTGGCTGTCCGGGTCCTGCATCGCCAGGCGCTGACGGTCCATGAAGTCGCGCAGGGTGTCGATACCGCGTAGCTGTAGGATCGTGTTGCGCACGGCGGCTTCGACCAGCACGGCGAGGTTGCGGCCCGCCGCGACCTGAATCGTCACCTTGCTGATCGGCAGGCCGAGCACGTCGACGGTCTGGCTTTCGAGCGGCAGGCGCTGGAATTCGCCATCGGGACGGCGCATGAGCTGCACGATCAGCTTGAGCTTCATTTTCCGGCGCACGGCGGTTTCACCGAAGATCGTCTTGATGTCGAGCAGGCCGAGACCGCGCACTTCGAGCAGATTCTGCAGCAGCGGCGGGCAGCGTCCTTCGACGAAGTCCGGACCGAGCCGCACGAAATCTACCGCATCATCTGCGACGAGACCGTGACCGCGGCTGATGAGTTCCAGCCCGAGTTCGCTTTTGCCGAGACCGGAGTCGCCGGTGAGCAGCACGCCCATCCCGAGAATGTCGATGAACACGCCGTGCAGCGTGACGCGCGGCGCGAGAATGCGCGACATGTACACGCGCAGGCTGTCGATCACGGCCGCTGCCGACATGCGCGTGGTGAACAGCGGCGTGGACGAGCGCGTGCAGCGCAGAACGAGTTCCGGCGGTGCGCCCACTTCGCCCGCGACGACGAGAAACGGCGGCTCCAGCGCGATCAGCTCGGCCATGTGGCGGGAGCGGTCTTCGTCGGACTGGCGCTGGTAGTAGTTGATCTCGGCGTCGCCGAGCACCTGAATGCGGTTCGGATGGATGAGATTCAGGTGGCCGACGAGGTCCGCGCTCGAGGTCGCGTTGGCGACCGTTTCGCTCGAGAAGCCGCGTTCCCAACCTTCGTGCCCGGTGAGCCAGCTAAGCTTCATAGCGGCGGCGTTGTCGTCGAAAATACTTTGGGCGTTGATGCTGGACGTATCCATGAGGCCGGAACTACGTTGGAAGCCGGTAGCAGCCTTCGCGCGCATAAGTGTTGCGGTTCGCTATGTTCGTGTGGCTATCACGGTTGCCATTGCGTGAGCACTTGGTAGAGTGCCTCACGGTTTTCTTCCTTGTGCAGACGCTCGCGCGCCTCGCTGTCGGAGAGCATCTGCGCGATCTCCGAGAGAATTTCCAGATGCTGCTGGGTGGCTTGTTCCGGCACGAGCAGAAAGATCATCAGCAGCGACACCGGCTGGCCGTCCGGCGACTCGAAGGCGACTGGTTCGGCCAGGCGCACGAACGCGGCGAGCGGCTGCTTCAAGCCTTTGGTGCGGCCGTGCGGAATGGCGACACCTTCGCCTAGTCCGGTCGAACCGAGGCGTTCACGAGCGAAGAGATTGTCGGTGACGGTGCTGCGAGCGATGCCGTTCTGATTCTCGAAAATGAGGCCCGCTTGCTCAAATATGCGTTTCTTGCTGGTGACGGACAATTTGAGAACCACGTTCTTGAGGGGAAGAAATTTAGCTAAACGATTCATGTTGGCAGGCTGATGCGTGGCCTGATAGCTCTTCACTGCGGCTGCTGGTCGAAAGTGCTCACCGGCGACGGTAGCTGCACGGCGCGCGTTCACGCGTCATGCAGCGTTCGTTTTGTGCGACCCCGAAATTAACCAAACCATTATAGAACAGCGTCAAGTGCGATGGTGCGGTGCGCCATGACGATTGTTTCAATTGAATGTGCAGTACAAAACTCAGAAAATCAATGGTTTGTGCCGGCGCGCAACGGAACGGCAACAAAAAAGCCGCCAGCGGGGCGGCTTCGTTGCGGCGCGTTGCGCGTCTGTCGATCAGGCCGACGGCTGCTGCAATTCCTGCGGCTCGCCGCGATACTTCACCGACTCGTGGCCCTGAATCTTGTCCTTGTGCTTGATGACCTGCCGGTCCAGTTTGTCGACCATCAGGTCGATGGCGGCGTACATATCAGCGTCACAACTCTCTATAAAAATATCCTTGCCCTTCAGGTGCAGGTTGATTTCCGCCTTTTGGCGCTTGTCCTTCTCCCTATGATTGTCGACCGAGAGGACAACGTTGCCGTCGATCACTTGATCGAAGTGATGCAGCACCCTGTCCAGCTTCGTGATCACGTACTCGCGCAACGCAGGCGTCAATTCGAGGTGGTGTCCACTGATCTTCAGATTCATGGTTGCTCTCCAAGCTAGTGACCGCAGGGACCACGAGGCTCGTCCGATAACGATCGGCGATGCATCCCGTCAGCGCTTACTACGATACGCATGAAAGCAGGTCGCATTGGCCGGCACGTCCGAGCACTCGCGTTGCGGCCGGTAAACGCCCATCACGGCATGCGATGGACACAGATACGGGTCAAAGAGACTTGCGCAAATTCACTGCGGGGATTCTCAGGGCTTCGCGATACTTGGCGACGGTGCGCCGCGCAACAACGAAACCTTGCTCCGCCAGTAGTTCGGCGATGCGGCTGTCTGAAAGAGGCGTTTTCGGGTCTTCCGCTCCTATCAGTTGCTTGACGAGGGCCCGGATCGCCGTGGACGATGCCGCGCCTCCTGCGTCGGTTGAAACGTGCGATCCGAAGAAGTATTTGAAATGGAACGTCCCGAAGGGCGTGAGCATGTACTTGCCGGTTGTCACACGCGAAATCGTTGATTCGTGTAAACTCAGCGTATCAGCAATTTCCCGCAAAACCAAGGGCCGCATGGCAATTTCGCCATGTGCAAAAAAGTTTTTTTGACGCTCCACGATCGCCTGCGCGACGCGAAGAATCGTCTCGAACCTTTGCTGGATATTCTTGATGAGCCAGCGCGCTTCCTGGAGCTGCTGACGCAGCGAGCCGCTCCCCGGATCGCCTCGGTTATTGCGCAAAATGTGCGCGTACAAGTGGTTGATGCGCAGCCGCGGCACGATCTCCGGATTCAGTTCCGCCGTCCATCCGCTCGCGGTCTTGCGTACAAGAATGTCGGGGACCACATAGTCCGCTTCGCTCTTGCCGTAAGCTGCGCCCGGAAACGGCTCGAGCGACTTGATCAGCATATGCGCATCGCGCAGCGAGTCGTCGCTCACCTTCAATTGCTCGCGCAGACGCGTGAAATCGTGCGCGGCCAGCAATTCCAGACGATTCATGACGATGTCGAGCGCCAGCGTGCGCGTGGCCGACGCATCGAGCCGCAGCAATTGCAGCTTGAGACATTCGGACGCGGATCGTCCGCCGACGCCGGGCGGATCGAAGCTTTGCAGCAGTGCGAGCGCCGCGCTCAGTTCGTCGATCTCGACTTCGAGTTCGTCGGGCAAGTCCGTCCGGATTTCGTCAAGAGACGACGTGAGATAACCGTCTTCGTCCAGCGATTCGATCAGGAACGTCACCAGCGCGCGATCACGCTGATGCGCCGACGTCATGCGCAACTGCGTGGTCAGATGATCGCGCAGCGTGGTGGTCGATTCATGGATTTGCAGTGGCGGGAGATCGTCGTCGTCCGATGCGTTGTTCGAACGGCCGTAGTCTTCCAGATTCCACGAACTGGAATTCGAACCGAGCCCGTTATACTCGTCCACGCCCTGCGGTTCGCTGTTTTCCGCGCAATCGGAACTCGACGAACTCGACGACGAGCCGTTGTTCATCATCGGCTCAGGCGCGGTGTTCTGCGTAGAAGGTGAAGCGATGAGCGAGCCGTCCGCCGCGACGCGAAACGGACTTGCGATCCAGTCGTCGTCGTTCTCGAGCAGCGGATTCTGCGCGATGGCCATCGACACTTCCTGCAGCAATTCTAGCGTCGACAACTGCAGCAGCCGGATGGACTGCTGCAGTTGCGGGGTCAGCACAAGATGCTGCGATAGGCGGAGTTGAAGGCTGGCTTTCATGGCAAGCTGTCATTCATTGTAGAGAGTTTGCCATGCGCGCGAAACCTCGCGGCGATTCCAAAAAGAAAAGTGCTGCCCGATGGGACGGCACGTAAGTTTTGCTGCTTCGCTTGCCGCGCGTCAGGCTACATGCGGAAATGCTCGCCCAGATACACGCGACGCACGTTCTCGTTCTCGATGATCTCCGAAGGCGCGCCGGCCGCCAGCACGCTGCCATCGCTGATGATGTATGCGTGATCGCAGATGCCCAGCGTCTCGCGCACATTGTGGTCCGTGATGAGCACCCCGATGTTGCGCTGCTTCAGGAACTTCACGATCTTCTGGATTTCCAGCACGGCGATCGGATCGACGCCGGCGAACGGCTCGTCGAGCAGGATGAAGCTCGGATTGGTCGCGAGAGCGCGCGCGATTTCTACCCGGCGCCGCTCGCCGCCCGACAGCGACAGCGACAGGTTCTCGCGCAGATGCGCGATCTGCAATTCGTCGAGCAGAGCTTCCGCGCGCTGCGTGATGGTGTCCTTCGACAAGCGCTTGCCCGATTCGTCCGACTGCAGTTCCAGCACAGCGCGGATGTTCTGCTCGACCGTGAGCTTGCGGAACACGGATGCTTCCTGAGGCAAATACGACAGGCCGAGATGCGCGCGCTGGTGGATCGGCAGCAGGCTGATCGACTTGCCGTCGAGATCGATCTCGCCCGCATCGAGCGGCACGAGACCCACGATCATGTAAAAGGAGGTCGTCTTGCCCGCGCCGTTCGGGCCGAGCAGGCCGACCACTTCACCGTTCTTCACGTCGAGCGAGACGTCCTTGACCACGATGCGCGAGCCGTAACGCTTTTTCAGGTTGCGGACGACGAGCGTGCTCGACTCGCCTTCCGGCTTGCGATGGGGCATGGCGGGTGAGTTCACTGCTGCGAAGTTCCCTTGATTGAGTCGGAAGGCGCGAGTGTCGCGGGCGTACCGTTCAACGGCGCATCGCCGCCGCTGCGGGGCGCGAGCATCGCGCGCACGCGGCCGGACGGATTGCCCGGTGTCGCCTGATCCTTGCCGGCGCTGGCCGTATAGAAATCCTTCTGGCCGTCATACGTGATGACGCTGCCGTGCACTTCGTCCTGCACCTTCGTCAGCCCTTGCAGACGGCGCACGACGGCGCGCGTCGTGAATTTGGTGAAATCGTTCTTGCCGTCGTAGTCGATCCGCACGGCATTGCCCTCGATGTACTCGTCGACGCCATCACGCTTCTGGCGGAAGTACGAGAGATTGTTGCCGCTCGATGTGCCCACGGCGTACTGATAACCCTGCGGATCCTGCGTAACTTCGACGCGATCCGCCTTGATGACGATCGTGCCCTTGGTCGCCACGACATGACCGGTGAAGATGTTCTTCTGGGCGAGGTCGTCGTAGGTCATGTTGTCCGCTTCGATATTGAGCGGCTTTTGCTGGTCGGCCTTCTCGGCGTGCGCCAGAGGCGCGAACCACGCGAGCGGCAGCGCCACGAGCGTGGCGGCGATGGCTGCGAGCCCGGTCCGCCCGGCGCGCGCGACGCGGCGCGCGAGCGTTGCGCTCGCCGGGCTGCCATCGGGACGAGGGAAGCTTTCGTTCATGCAGTCACATTTCGGAATGGATTGCCCGGGAGTTACTTGGAAGAGCCGCCGTTGATATCCGACGCGGCGATGGCGCCGCGCACGTTACCGTAGAGCTTCATTTCCCGGGTGACGTTGTTGTAGTTCATGCCGTTGGCGGTCATCACCGACAGACCGCGCTGAAGTCTAACCGGTTTTTCCGTTTCGATGACATCGTCGTTCACCAACACGCGAAAATGCTGCGAATCTGCCTGCATCTGCGGATCGCCGTAACCGGTGGCACGCAGGATGCACGCATTGTCGTACAGGTCCACGATCGACACGTCGGCGTTGACCGTGCCGCGCTCCGAGGTCGCCGTGACCGTGGGCCTCTGCGGCTGGAACATGCTGCGCATGGCGGGCTGCGTCAGATCGCTGTTTTCGTCATCTTCGTAATGCACCATCGACCTGGCCGTCAGGCGGTACTGCGTCGTGCCGGTGGTGTCGAGCTCGGAGACGGAAAAGTTGTCGGCGAAATAGTCGGCAGTGTGGCGTTTGGGCTGCTCGGCGGTCTCTTTCGACGATGGCAGGCTCGACTGCAGCAGCCAGTAAGTGCCGGCCGCGAGCGTCGCCATCACGACGAGCGGCACGAGCGAGGCGAGTTTGCCGGGGCGCGCCATCTCGCTTACGCTCCGAGCGCCGCGGCGAGCAGCGCGTCGTATTTCTGCTGGGCGCGCAGGATCTCGTCGCACACCTCGCGCACCGCGCCGTGGCCGCCGCACGCTTCCGCGACCCAGTGCACGCGCTGGATCACTTCCGGATGCGCGTTCACGGGCGCGGGCGCGAAGCCGCAGCGGCGCATGACCGAAAGGTTGGGCCAGTCGTCGCCCATATAGCCGCATTCGGAAGCCGCGATGCCAGTGGTTTCGAGAGCAATTCGGCAAGCGCTTCGGTCTTGTTTTCGACGCCCTGATAAAGATGCGTGATGTCCAGTTCCTTCGCGCGCGCCGCGACGATGCCCGACTTGCGTCCGGTTAATGATGGCCGTCTGCACGCCGACCGATTGCAGCATTTTCACGCCGTGGCTGTTCACGCCGTGGCCGTCGAGCGAGTTGAACGACTTCATCGCGTCGCCTTCGGCGGTGAAGTAGAGGCTGCCATCGGTGAAGACGCCGTCGAGTCGACGTCGAAAATCATCAGCCGGAGGCAGCTCGCGCGTTTGGCGGCCGTGGTGGCGTTGGGAGACAGCGCCGGAGCGGCGGAGGCGGGCTTCTGCGCCATCAGATCACCTTCTTGGAGAAGAGGTCGTGCATGTTCAGCGCGCCGATCAGCGTCGAATCGGCGTCCACGATCAACATCTGATTGATGCGATAACGCTCCATCAGTTCCACCGCTTCCACCGCGAGATGATCCGGACCGATGGTGCGCGAGTTACGCGTCATGACATCGGCCAGCTTCAGCGAGCGGAAATCGCCGTCGCGCTGGAGCACGCGGCGCAAATCGCCGTCGGTGAAGATGCCTTCCACGTGGCGATTACCGTTGATCACGGCGGTCATGCCCATGCACTTGTCGGTGATCTGGAACAGCGCGTCCGAAATGGTCGCATCGAGCGGCACGACCGGCACTTCGTCGCCGACGCGCATCACGTCGCGTACATAAGTGAGCAGGCGGCGGCCGAGCGCGCCGCCGGGATGCGAGCGCGCGAAATCGTCCGGGCCGAAACCGCGCGCGTCGAGCACGGCGACGGCGAGCGCATCGCCCATGGCGAGCGCGGCGGTCGTGCTGGCCGTGGGCGCGAGATTCATCGGGCATGCTTCCTTTTCGATGCGCGCGTTCAGATGCATGTCCGCGAGTTGCGCGAGGGAGGAATCCGGCTGGCCCGTGATGGCGATCAGCTTCGCGCCGAGCCGCTTGATGAGCGGCAAAATGGCGATGAGTTCTTTCGTTTCGCCCGAGTTCGATAGCGCGATGAAAACGTCGTCCGATGTGACCATGCCGAGGTCGCCGTGGCTCGCTTCCGCAGGATGCACGAAGAACGCCGGCGTGCCTGTGCTCGCGAGCGTCGCGGCAAATTTGCGCGCGACATGTCCCGATTTGCCGATGCCCGACACGACCACGCGTCCACGACAGTCGAGCAGGGTTTCGACCGCGTTGGAGAAATTATCGTCGAGGAGTTCGGTGAGACCGCGAACGGCGTCGGCTTCGATCTGAAGTACGTTGCGAGCCAGCGCCAGCGCCCGGTCGTCATTGATTTTCGCTATCATACGCGGAGTATAGCAAAGGCGGCGTATCTCTGCCGCCCCGTTGGCGGGCCGTGCGCCGCCGCCTATTCGCCCCTCCGAGCCCTGGCATCTCGGGCTTTTCCCACGACACCGCGGCGCAATGGTCGGGTAGCAGCAGCGCCTTACCGCGCCACCGCCGAGCTAAAGTCAGAAGTGGTATACGGGGGAGTTGAGACGGGAAATTGAAGGTGGT
>LFJI01000089.1 GCA_001235855.1 Candidatus Burkholderia brachyanthoides | reverse complement strand
GGCTGTACGCAATCCCGATACCCAGGCGGATCAGCCAGATCGCCAGCGCGCTCAGCTGTCCCGGTCTATACAGATACCCAAAGTCTTGCAGCGCGACGAGTTCTTCCGTCCGCTGGAAAAGTCGCTGATGCTGCCTGATCCGAAGCGCATCGGCGAAGCAGCGGCGCTCTTGTTGCAGGCGAAGCCCGCTCGTCATCTCCGGACGCGCCGCGACGGGCTGCGGTCCCGAGTTGCGCGCCTTGCTCGACACAACAACCGGCGCGGCCTATCTCGACACCGGCGAAAGCCGTGGCCTCGTGCCCGATTCGCATCCGGGCGTGGTCGGCGCAGTGCGCGGCACGATCATGGGCGACTCGGACCTGATCGTGACGGTCGGACGCAAGCTCGATTTCCAGTTGGCGTACGGCTCGCCGGCCGTGTTTGGCGAAGCGAAGCTGATCCGCCTGTCCGATTCGGCCGCCGAATTGCGCGACAACCGCCGCGCGGACGTCGAATTCTATGCGACGCCGAAAGCCATGCTGCAGGCGCTCGTCGATGCCATCGGCAATAAAAAAGGTTCCATCGATCGTGAATGGATCGCTAAACACCGCCAGAACCACGAAGCGCGCGTCGCGAAGTTCAGCGCCGGATTGCGCGGGAAACAGACCAGCAGCGATGGCCGCATCCATCCGAACTGGCTGATCGCGGAGTTGCGCGAGCAGATGCCGAAGGACGGCGTCGTCGTCGCCGATGGCGGCGATTTCCTGAGCTTCGCGCGCGGCGGGCTTGCCCGCGCAGACCTATCTCGATCCGGGGCCACTCGGCTGTATCGGCGTAGGCACGCCGTTCGGCGTCGCGGCGAGTCTCGCGCGGCCGGACCAGATGACCGTCGTCGCGACCGGCGGCGCGTTCGGCTTCAACACCATGGAGATCGCGATACCGCCGTGCGTCACAAAGCGCCGTTGCTGGTCGTGGTCGCCAACAACGGCGCGTGGCAGATCGAGGTGCGCGATCAGGAGGAGACGCACGGGGGCGTGGTCGGCACGACGCTGCAATTTGCTGATCACGCGGCGATGGCGCGCGGCTTCGGCATGCACGCGGAGCGTGTCGAGAAGCCGGAGGACCTCGCGGGCGCGATCCAGCGTGCGATGACGAATCGCCCGGCGCTGCTCGATGTCGTCGTGACGCCGGATGCGGCCTCGTCGAACAGCAAATTGGGGCTCGCGTGGGTGCCCGACCTGCAACCGCTGTAAGCGTGGGACGACGCCGAACGCGCGTGGCGCGACTCGCAGGACTGAGCTTGCCGCGCGCTCCACGGTGCTACCATCGACTCACCTCATCACGCTGAGAAGCCTGGCCGACCGTGGAGCCGCAACGCCATCGTTACCGCAGATTCTCGTCCTCATTAGCCATGTCGAGCTGATCACGCTGCCTAGCCGTCTCGCCAACGAAGTGCAGAAGGTGCTGCACGCCTATGCAGGTGCCGCCGATATCCGCGTGGTGGACGTGCCCTTCACCGACGCGCTCGCCTACGCGAAAAAGGAAACCCAGCGCCGCGACGGCTTCGGCTTCGACGTGCTGGTGCGCACGGGCGCGACTGGCGCGTGGCGAAGCCGGTGGGGGCGCTGAGCTACCGGCGGCCCGTCGCGGAGTTGCAGATCGCGACCGACCTGCTTACCGTGAAGTGTGCCGCCAGGAAACCTATACGACGCTTGCGCAAGCCGAGCAGAAGGTCGATCTGTTGTCGGCGGAGGGCTTCGAGGTGATCGTCGGTTCGTCGATGGTGACGGAAGTCGCCGCGCAGCACGGGCTGACCGGCATCCTCATCAACTCGCCAATGTCCATCAAGCGCGCGCTCGACGACGCCATCGCCGGCAATGCGCGAGCGAGCGAGGCCCGCAAGGCGCGCTTCAGCACCATCCTCGAATATCTCGGCGACGGCGTGATGGTGACCGATGCGAACCGGTGCGTAATCGCCGCGAACGAAGCCTTCGCACGCCTGTGCGATATCGACACCGATGCGCTCGCGGACCAGGAGATCGGCGATATCGGCACATGGTTCGGCATCGAAGAGGTATTGCACAGCGGCCACGCCGATTCCCGACGAGGAGGCCATGCCGGCGCGATGCTGGTCGTGCAGCGCGCCGACCGGCAGATTCGCGCGGAGGCGTGGCGCCGCACCTTCACCGCGAGTTACCGGCTGGCGGAGATCGCCGCCGGATCGCGCGTGATGCTCGACATGATCGACCTCGCGCGCCGCTATGCGCAGAGCGATACGACGGTGCTCATCACCGGCGAGAGCGGCACGGGCAAGGATCTGTTCGCGCAGGGCATCCACAACGAAAGCGCGCGCCAACCGGCCGTTCGTCGCGATCAATTGCGCGGGGTTTCCGGATAGCCTGCTGGAGAGCGAGCTGTTCGGTTACGAGGGGAAGGCGCGTTCACCGGTTTGCGCAAGGGCGGCAAACCGGGGTTGTTCGAACTCGCGCATACGAGCACGGTGTTTCTGGATGAAATCGGCGAGATACCGCTGTCCTTGCAGACGCGCCTTCTGCGCGTGTTGCAGCAGCGCGAGGTGGTGCGGCTGGGCGGCGTGCAGCCGACGCCGATCGATGTGCGCGTGATCGCGGCGACGCACCGCCATCTCAAGGAGCGTGTGGCGGCGGAAGCATTCCGCCAGGACCTCTATTACCGCCTCAACATCTTGCGGCTGAAGCTGCCGCCGTTGCGCGAGCGCGGTGGCGATATCGCGCTGCTGGCCGAACGGCTGCTGGGCCGTATCGCGGTGGACCGGCCGGCTCGCGTCGAGCGCGCAGCGGATCGTCGCCAGTCTGTTGCCCTATCTGACGCGCCATACGTGGCCCGGCAACGTGCGCGAACTGGAGAACGTGATGGAGCGCGCGGCGGTGCTGCTCGGCGCGCCCGATGCTTCGTCCGATGGTCCTTCCGACATCACTGATGCCGACCTGTCGACGCTGGCCCGTGCGATTTTCGACGACGAGGAAGTGCTGGAGGCGGCGGCGTCGAGCGGCAAGGCGGCGGTGCTCGACCTGGTCGAATCGCGCGACCGGGTGCGCATGCTGCAGGTGATCGGGCAATGTAACGGCAGCCTGTCGATGGCGGCAAAGCAACTGGGCATCAGCAGATCGACCCTGTGGCGGCAGCTCAAGGCTCAGTGATCTTCACGTGCGACCGGGTCCATGAGAATAATTTGAACGTTTGCGCCCGATGTCCGCAATGGGTGCCCCGTTCTGTCGCTTTGGAGCGAACGCTTATTTTTTCGCAATCTTCTTAAGATTTGCCGCGGGAGGCCGTCAAATCACTTGTTCCAGTCGCACTATCGCACTACCTGCCGAATCGAATGCACACGTCCAACTATAAAAAAGTCGATCCGCATATTTTGGCCGGCAACGAAATCAGCCTCGCCATGCTGGAGATCGACGCGAAGTCGATCCCACGGAAACCGAATGGCAGCAGACCATGTGGGCCGCGTACGATGCGGTGCGCGAACGCTTCGGTCTGTCGAGTCTCATGCAAGTGCGGCAATGCAAACGCGTGAGCGAACGCTTCGCCAATCTGCCGATAATGCTGTCGCTGTTCGATTATCAAGAACTGTCACTGTCGGCGATCTGCTCGCTGGGCGTCACGGACCGGCAGATGTGCGAGTTGGTCGAAGAGAGAAAGCGCGCGCCGGGAGCGGAATTGACGGGATTGCTGCGCGCGATGCGACGGTTCGAAGGATAAATCTTCGAGGGGTGAACGCACATCTGCCTCACCCCACCAACCCCGACGAATCCAGATCATCCAGCTTGATCAGTTCATCGCGCCGCGTATCGCACGTCGCGCGAATCTGCTGGCCGTAGCCGATCCATATCGCAAAGGCCAGCACCGACAGACTCCCGAGCGCGACGAACGCCACCGGATATCCGAAGCGCTGCGCAATCCATCCCCCTAGCAGCGGACTCAGACACGCCCCCACCGCCTCCACGCCCTGCACCGCGCCTTGTCCCAGATTCACGCGCCCGCTGCCGTGCAGCAGATCGTCGGCACCGCGACGCTCTGCAATCTCGCGCCCAAGCCGTCGAACACCTGCACCGGCACGATGCCCCACGAAGGCGCGATGAACGCCGCCGCGAGCGCCCGAACCGGCAACGTGACGAGCGTGGCGAGCAGCATCCACCAGAAGCCGAAACGCCGGATCAAACGGCTCGCATATGCGGCCGCGATCAACCGATCAACATCACCACCTGCGAAATGACGATGTTCGCCGCCGTGACATGACTCGGATCGGCCCAGTGCACCGCCGAAAGCACGAGGTTGTACAATGATATTATTGTTAAATTGCCGAAATTGAACGCGGCGAGCGCGGCGGCCAGCACCAGCAGCGAGCGGTTCTTCAACAGCACATGCATGCCGTCCGCGCGAATCTGCGAGGCGTCTTCGTCGCCGTGCCGGGCGATGCCGCACGCGAAATGCCGATGCACCGAGCGCGCCGGAATCCAGAACACCGCGACGACGCAGCCCACGCCGAACGCCGCGCTCAACGCGAACACATACGGCAGACCGAGCCACGCGCCGAGCCAGCCCGAGGCCAGCGCCGCGACGATATTGCCCGCGTGATTGGTCACCTGATTGCGGCCGAACTGCCGGTCGAAATTGCGCCGCCCGACGATGCCGAGCGTGAGTCCTGCGAGCGCTGGTCCCATCGCCGCGCCGGTCAGCACTGTGCCGATGCGATCCGGCGTCCAGCCGTGCGCCTGCAGGAAGATGCCGAGGAACGGGCCGACGCCCGCCTGCACATCGGCGGCGAAGAAACTCACGACCGTGAGCGGGATCGTGGGCTTCACATCGCGGGCGAAATCGCGTATCCTGAGGAGCACCGTTAAAGCACCATCTGCACGCCGAGTTCGACCATATCCTCGCTGGCAAGTCCGTAGTACTCCGCGCTCGACGCCGAATGAAACGCCATCTCGCCGAACAGCCATTCACGCCCGCGCGACATCTGTCCGTGCGAACAGCCAGGCGTCATCTCGTCGCGCGGGAGGAAGTAGTTGGTGTGCTTCGGGTCGAAGCGCCAGTCGCCCAGTTGCCCTTCGAGCGATGCCAGCAAGCGCGGCAGATTGGGCCGCTCCGTGAAGCCGTACCGCGAGATCACCTCGAAGCAGCCCGCGCCGAGATCGCGCACTTCGATGCGCGTGTGCTCGTTCACGCGCGGCGCCGACTCCGAGCGATTCGCGAACACGATCACGGTCCGATGCAGCACGCGGTTGTGCCGCACGTTGCTCTCCAGCGCGGAAGGCGTCGCATCGAGCGTGCTGCCTGGATATACCGCCGTGCCGGGCACGCGTGCGGGCGGCTCGGCACCCGCGAGTGCATCGCCCAGGAAGACGAGCGGCGGCGCGGCCGATGCATGCTGCGCCGCCAACGCGCGTCCGCGATGCCATGTCGCCATCAGCGCAAACCAAACAGTACGATGCCTACCGCCACGGGAAACCAGCCGCCCTGCGGAATCTTGTGCACATTGGCGGCGACCAGCAGCACATCGACGCCGAGCAGCGGCATGCTCACCGCCGCGACCGCCGCCCACGGCCAGCGCCCATGTGACGCGTGAGGCTCACCATCTGCACGGTGGGTAATGAGCATGATCAAGCCGACCGCGATGCCGTACGCGGAGGTCAGCTTGTCCGAACTGCGGAACATGAGCACGAGGAACATCACAGCGGCGAACAGCAGGATGTTCACAGCAGGCACATACACCTGCCCGCGATGCGACGACGACGTTTCGATCACGCGCAGACGCGGCAGAAAGCCGAGTTCGATGGCCTGGCTGGTCATCGAGAACGCGCCTGAAATCACCGCCTGCGAGGCGATCACGGTAGCGAGCAGCACAATGATGACGGTCGGAATCAATGCCCACGAAGGCGCGGCGAAAAAGAACGGCTGCTGCTCCGCGCCCTTTTGATACAGCATCGTCGCGGCCTGCCCGAAGTAGCCGATCACGATGGCCGGAAATACGATGACGAGCCACGCGAGGCGTATCGCGCGCCGCCCGAAATGGCCGATATCGGCATACAACGCTTCCGCGCCGGTCAGCGCGAAGATGACCGCGCCGAGCACGAAGAACGCGAGCATCGGATGCGCATGCGCGAGCGACTATGCCCAAGCCGGCGACAGCGCACACAACACATCGGGATGCTGCGCGATGCGGTACACGCCGACACCCGCGAGCCATACGAACCACAGCGTCATCACCGGGCCGAACGACTTGCCGACGACGGCGGTGCCGCACCGCTGAAAGAGAAAGAGCGCGACGAGAATAGCGATGGCGCACGGCACGATGAAAGGATCGAAGCGCGCACTCACCTGATGTAGTCCTTCCACCGCCGACAGCACGGACACCGCGGGCGTGATCATCGAGTCGCCGTAGAATATGGCCGCGCCGAACAGGCCCGCCATCAGCAGCCAATGCGGCTTGTGGCGCCCTTGCTGCTCGTAGTCGGGACGCACCAGCGCCGTCAGCGCGACGATGCCGCCTTCGCCCTCGTTTATCGGCGCGCATCACGACGATGACGACCGCCCACACGATCATCGACAGAATGCCCATCACGACCGGCACGTCCACGCGGCCCGCCTCTGTCACGCCCTGGCGCAGCGCATAGATCGGGCTGGTGCCGATGTCGCCGAACACCACGCCGAGCGCGCAAAGCATCAGGCCGGGCAACGCACGGTCGGGGCCGCCCGAGCGGGAACGCCCGTGCCGTTGCTGCTCGCCGTCGCGAACGCGGGCCCGGATGCGAGGCCGCGCGGCATCGTTCGAGGTCGTGGTCATGCGCCGTCGAAATGGAAAGTGGCGAGGGAACTGCAAGACCAGCGGCGAGCAAGAGCCGTACCGGGCCCATGATTCATGGCCATCGAGGAACGCATCTTGCTATTATTTTTGGCCCGCCCCTGCGCGACCATCAAAACAAATCCAGTCTTTCAAGGGATATTCGATGCAAGCCACGATTCTCGCGCACGAGAAACCCGATGAAGCGGCCGCCGAGGAACTCCATCGCTTCATGTTTCAACTCGACGACGAGTACTCCGGCCAGTTGACCGACTCCATCTCGCTGCGCACCGCGCGCGTGATCGTCGCCAATCTGGGCGACGACAATGCGTTCATCAAGATGCTGCGCGAGATAGTTTCCGCCGAACCCGCGCAGTACGACACGCTGATCGGCCATGTGTATTTCGATCAGCGCACCGGTTCGGCTTGAACGCCACCGTATAAAAAGCGCGCGCCGCTCGCCTTTCAGGTTCGAAGGCCGACCAAAGCGGATCGCATGCCCAACCGCTATTGCGCACCGGCCTGCCATCCCAACGTCGGATTAATGGCGAAGTCTGTCGCGCCCGGTGTAGCATTCGTCGGCGTTCATTTCGGGGAGCAAGCTAATCGACACTATGGCATCGCATCGAATCTGCATGGTTTGCTGGTTTGGCATGAGCGCGTCATGATGCGTCACCGCTTGCTGATGCTGCGTGACCGGCCTGCTGACGACGCTCCACGCCCGCCGCATCGGCCGATCTGATCGCGCGCGGCGAATATCTCGCCAAGGCCGCCGACTGCATCGGCTGCCACACCGCCGCGCAGGGCAACGACGGGCCGCGGCCGAAACCCTTCGCGGGCGGCCTGCCGATCGCTTAGCCGTTCGACGCGATCTACTCGACCAACATCACGCCCGATCCGCAGCATGGTATCGGCGGCTACAGCTACGAGGATTTCGCGCGCGCATTGCGCGACGGCAAGCGTCTTTACCCGGCCATGCCGTATACGTCCTTTTCGAAGATCGACGACGAAGACATGCACGCGCTCTACGCTTACTTCATGCACGACGTGGAGCCGATCGCCGAAGCCGCGCTGCGCACGCAACTACGGTTTCCCTACGATCAGTGCTGGGCGATGGCGTTCTGGAACATGGCGTTCGCGCCGACCGGCCGCTTCATGCCCGACCCCAAACGCGATGCGCAATGGAATCGCGGCACGTATCTCGTGCAATCGCTCGGACATTGCGGCGCGTGCCACACGCCGCGCAGGCCGGCGTACAACGAGACGACCTACACATTGACGAGTCTCGAAGGCGCGGGGCTGGCCCGCCTGTCCGCGCAGGATATCACCTCGCTTCTGAAGACCGGGCACGGCGAGGGACTGATCCCGTTCGGCAGCATGGTGGAGGTCGTTGAGAACAACACGCAGTTCTTGACCGATCAGGACCTGCTCGCCATTGCGACCTATCTGAAGAGTCTGCCGCCGAAGGGCAGGGGCGGCGCCTTCGATCCGAACGTTGCCGCCACGCCGCGCGGCGTGGCGCTGAATACCGGCGATCGCGGCGACGGCGCGGGTGTCGCCATGAAATATCCGCGGCTGGCGAGCAATCCCGGCGTGCTCGTGGCGGAACCCGATTCGCTGATCCGCCTGCTTCTGCAGGGCGGACACGCACCATCGACGGTGTATGGGCCGCTGCCCAAGGAAATGCCCGCGTTCGGCAAGAAGCTGACCGACGCTGAAATTGTCAACGTGTTGAGTTACGTGCGCAGCGCATGGGGCAACGATGCGCCGCTGGTCACAACGCGCGAAGTGCGCGCGGTGCGAAACGCGGTCGGTGCGCGCTGAGCGCTTGCCGTGCCGCACAAGCCTCGCCGCCATCGGTTAGCGCTTCAAAAAGCTCGAGCGATGCGAGATCGCCCTCCACGGCCTGTTTGCCGCGTGCCTGGGCCGCCTCAACCGCTTCGGCCCTGCTCACCACGAACGGGCCAATGCTGTCCGTGCCCTCGAACGGAAAGAGCAGCTTGCCGTCCGTCTTTCTGACTACTTTCAGCGTGCCGAAGAAGCCGCTGCCGCTGGTTCCGCGATATGACGCGTAAGATGAGGAAATCGTCCACGCTGGAACCCGCGGACGGTGACACGCTGCGCGTGGGATACAGCACGAGCGTCGGACGCCTTCCCTTGTTCTGAGTCATCGGTCTCGCGCTGTCCCGCAGCATGGAGGGTGTGCTTCGATTGTGCATGGCGGATCCCGCCGTGAGTGATCTTTTCGCGCGCACGGAATGCGCGCGTTACGCGTTGCCGCTATATTGGCCGAGTGGCTTGCAACCGCCACAGCTGACGCAGCGATGCGGCATACGCGTTGTTCACCGTCGAGGAGATGAACTTCAACGAAGGCGACATCGCCATGAAACTCTTATTACGCGCCGAACGCGTGCAGTCTCGCCGATCACATCGCCATGCACGAAGCGGGCATGAAATTCGATCGCGTGAAAGCGGACCTCAAAAATAAGCTCACCGAAGACGGCAGAAAGTTCGACGAAATCAATCCGAAGAGTTATGTGCCGGCCGTGGAACTCGACGATGGACACCGCTTGACGGAGAACATCGCGATCCTGAACTGGGTGGTAAAGCAGGCGGCGTCGCTTGCGCCATCCGGCGACGAAAACGGTCTTCAGCTAATCGAAATGCTCGCGTTCATTTCGACCGAAATCCACAAGCAGTTCGGCTGATTGTTCCGGCCGACTTCGGATGCCGAAACCGCCGCCACGAAGGAAAAGATCGACAAGCGCCTCGCGCTCATCGCCGGCATGACGAAGGGCGACTACCTCTTCGGCAATTCGATGAGCGTGGCCGACGCGTATCTCTTCACCATGCTCACCTGGGCCAGGGAAATGGGCGTGGAGACGCTGCTCAAGCTGCAAGCGTATTACGATCGCGTACGCGAACGGCCCGCAGTCAAGCTCGCGTTCGAACATGAAGGGCTGGAATAAGGAGCGCGCGCCGTGAAGGCGCGCCTGCTGCTCTGTCTTGCGCTGACGGTCGTGTTGTGGAGCAGCCTCGTCGATGCTCAGGACCGGCATATTTGGGCCATGTATGTTCGAACGGATCTTCGCGAGTGCGCCAGTCATAAGGGGCCG
>LFJI01000088.1:3389-10015 GCA_001235855.1 Candidatus Burkholderia brachyanthoides | reverse complement strand
GCCGGGTTGCTGCTTCCGCCGAACCATGAAATCGGGGAAGTCCCTTGCATTCGTGTCGGGCCTGCAATGTCGAACCATACGCATATCTGCTGCACTTGCTCACCGAACTGCCCCAGCGCGCACCGGGTACCGACGTCACTGATCTCCTGCCGTTCAACTTCGCCAAGCTCATTGGCCAGACACACAATCCCGTCTGATCACACGTGCCATCAACAGATGACGCGTCAGAATATGGGCATCTATCAATTCCGTGTGCCAGATTTAGCGCTTACCTTCATCCGGCGCATCACCGTCAGCATCGCCATGTTTAGACAGCGGCATGCCCCTCTTTCCGCCCGGAAACAACAGATCGGAATCCGAACCATCCAGCAGCCGGCGCACCAAGACTAGCGCCGCCGCTGACAGGGGAATCCGGTGAGCACGCCGCGCCTTCATCCGTTCGGCGGGCACGGTCCACATTCCGGCCTCGAAATCCAACTCATCCCGCCTTGCCCCGATCACCTCGTTGGTCCGGGCCGCAGTGAGAACCGCAAGCTCCAGTGCTCGCGCTGCAAAGCCCCTCCTGGACCCTGAGCGTCTTCATGAACGCTGCCACTTCCGCGTACGGCAACGCGGCATGATGCCGGACCTTGCGTACCTTCGTGCGCACGGGCAGCACCTTGTCCAGATGCCCCTTCCAGCGTGCCGGATTCGGATTCTCGTCCTCGCGCGCGATACCGGTGTGTCTTCGCCCAGTCCAGCACCGCGACGCGCACGCGACTCGCAGTTTTGGGCTTCGCCTCCCTAGATGCGCTCCAGCACGCTCACGATGTGCGTCGTGTCGTGTCGATGTCGCGCACCGAGAACCTCTGCCGATGAGCGGTGACGCGTAGGTGGCCAGAGTGCTTTCCCATTGCGCGACGTGCTTCTCTGTTTTTCCAGCCCGCGCAGTTGGCCCTGATGCATGCTGTGGTGCATTCATCGAAGGTCTTCGTGCGCGCTCCCTGCGCCGCTCCTCGATAGGATCAAGCCCATTGTCAAGCTGCCTGCGGCAACCCTGCGCGCACTCGCGCGCATCGGCAAGCGACACACGCAGCAGCCCGCCCAGGCCCATCTCGCGCAGGCGCCCTTCATGCCGGAAACGGTAGGCCCAGGAGCGCGCGCCTGCCAGCGATACCTGAAGATAGAGCCCGCCGCCGTCACAGTAGTAGCCAGACTTTTTCAACCGGGCGACACTGAGCGCGGAAAGACGGTGGATGGAACGTGAGTTTGTGGTGACGTCTGCCTTCCTCGTACCCATACTTTTACAAGCGATTGACGGGTATTGAGCGGGAAGGTCTGGCACCCCCTCCCCGGAAGCCACTTGTGGCGGGCTTCCGGGGCTGATCCCGGGACAGTTTAGGATGTCCCGGGAGAATCTCCTGGCGGAGACGGAGGGATTCGAACCCTCGATCCAGTTTTTAGCCAGATGCTCCCTTAGCAGGGGAGTGCCTTCGACCTCTCGGCCACGTCTCCCAAACTTTTCGTCGCACCGGGAATGCGAGAATGCAATGCAATCGAATTGAAATAATAGCGTGTTAGCGGGCATCGGTCAAATTCGCATGACGATTTTTTGCCAGTCCTTTGCCTGGCGTGCGAACCTCGACCCACCACGCCGTGACAGCCCGCGAACCGTCACACGCATGTCACATCGAAACAGCGCGTTAGCCGCGATCCAGCTCGAACGCCTTGTGCAGCGCGCGCACCGCGAGTTCCGTGTACTTCTCGTCGATCAGCACGGAAATCTTGATTTCGGAGGTCGAGATCATCTGGATGTTGATGCCCTCTTCCGACAGCGTGCGGAACATCGTGCTCGCGATACCGACGTGCGAACGCATGCCCACGCCGACCACCGAAACCTTCGACACCTTCGGATCGCCCAGCACGGTTTCGGCCTGCACGTGACCCCTCACCCTGTTGTTGAGGATCTCGAACGCGCGCTGGTAGTGGCCGCGGCCGACCGTGAACGTGAAGTCGGTCTTGCCGTTCACGCTCTGGTTCTGAATAATCATGTCGATGTCGATGTTCGCATCGGCGACCGGACCAAGAATCTGATACGCGACGCCCGGCTTGTCGGGCACGCCCATCACCGCGACGCGCGCTTCGTCGCGCTGGAACGCGATGCCAGAAATCACTGCTTTTTCCATGTTCTCGTCTTCTTCAAAGGTAATCAGGGTGCCGGAGTGCATCTCGGTTTCCAGCGGCATCAGCGGGTCGGTCAGGCTGGAGAGCACACGCGTCTCCACCTGGTACTTGCCCGCGAATTCCACCGAACGGATCTGCAACACTTTCGAGCCGAGGCTCGCCATTTCCAGCATTTCCTCGAAGGTCACGCGGTCCAGGCGGCGCGCTTCTTCGACCACTCGTGGATCGGTCGTGTACACGCCGTCCACGTCGGTATAGATGAGGCATTCGTCCGCCTTCAAGGCCGCCGCGATGGCGACCGCCGAGGTGTCCGAGCCGCCGCGCCCGAGCGTAGCGATATGGCCTTCCGGATCAACGCCCTGAAAGCCCGTGATGACCACGACCTTGCCTTCGTCGAGATCTTTCAGCACGCGCGAGCCGTCGATCTCGCTGATGCGCGCCTTGGTGAAGGCGCTGTCCGTCTTGATCGGCACTTGCCAGCCGGCGTAGCTCATGGCCTCGAGACCTTCCGCATGCAGCGCGATGGCGAGCAGCCCGACGCTCACCTGTTCGCCAGTGGAGGCAATCATGTCGAGTTCGCGCGGGTCCGGGTCCGCCTTGATGTTTTTCGCGAGACCGAGCAGGCGGTTGGTTTCGCCGGACATCGCCGAGGGCACGACGACCAGCTTGTGCCCTGCCCGATGCCATTTGGCGACGCGCTTGGCGACGTTCTTGATGCGCTCGACCGAGCCCATCGAGGTGCCGCCGTATTTGTGTACGATGAGTGCCATTGTCGTTCTTGAACTGGAGGGAAAACCGTGTCACACGCGTAGAAGCGGTGCGCTTGTGCACTAGCTGCGCCGAGCCCGGTTGCTTCGGTGGGAATGGCGAAGCCCGCAACGGAACGCAAAGTCGCCGCACGCCAGGGTTGCGCACGAAAGCGTGTTTGCGGGGCAAATTCGCGTCTTTTGAACGTAGATGCCGCGCGAAAAACCGCTTGCCGAACCGCTTGCGCGGGAAAGCAAACTAGGGTACGCGATCAGGGCTGAAATTACAAGATGAAGCCGGTATGACGGACATTTTACCGACACATGTCCGCGACGATAATCTCGCTCTCCACGCACGTCAGGCCAGCAGCAGATCCGGCCGCCAGACGATCCTGCGCAATGGCCCGTGCGCCGCGCTCGGCGCGGCTTCCCGGTTCACGCCGATCAGCGGTACGAACAACAGCGCTTCGCCCGCGAACAGCAAGGGCACGTCGCGCTTCCAGGCGGGCACGCCGCACTCCTGAAACAGGTTCTTCAACGTGCGGCTCGGCGCTTCAGCGATCACGCGCATGCGCTCGCCGCCCATCCGCGAGCGCGCGACGAGCGGCGCCGCGCGCAGCACGCCCACGCCCACCGCGTCGTGCGACGGCGCATCGGCCGCCACGAACACGAACGAGCCGCGCCATTGCGGCAACCGCCAGACTTCCTCTCCTTGCCAGAGCAGTTCACTCGGGCCCTTCCGCGTGGCCGCCGCGCCGTCGTGATCGGGCGCGTCGGCGCTATCGCCCGGCTCCCAGAACAGCACGTTGCGATACACCCGCAACGCATGTCCCGCGTGATCGACGCGCAGGCCGTGCCCGTCGTGCGTCGCGGCGGTATCGCGCAACTGGCGCAGCATGTCCGCGATTCGCACGGTCGACACCGCCTGCAAACCGCGCGCGCGAATCCAGAAACGCAGCAGATTGGTCGCGCGTTCGTCGTCGTGCGTGAGCAGCGCGTCGAGCCGCAACGCGCCGTCTTCGTCGTCGCTGTGCGCGGCGTCGAGATCGATGCGCGCAAGATCGTCCAGCAGCTTTTGCGCCGATGCCGCGTGCGAGGCCGTGCGCGCCAGCGCATCGCGGAAGCCGGGAAAATGCACCGCGAGCACGGGCAGCACGTCATGACGCAACGCGTTGCGCGAGTAACGCGTGTCCGCATTCGATTCGTCGTCGATCCAGATCAGATCGCGTTCGTGCGCATATTGCTCCAGTTGCGCACGCAGCAAGCGCAGGAACGGACGCAAACGCGGCGCGGCACCGTCCTCACGATGCGGCGCCATCGCCGCGAGGCCGGCCACGCCCGCGCCGCGCAACAGTTGCAACAGCACCGTTTCGGCCTGATCGTCCGCGTGATGCGCGATCAGCAGCGCCCCCGCGCCGTGCTCCTCGCACAGTTCGTCGAGCGCGCGATACCGCGCATCGCGGGCGGCGGCTTCGAGACTTTCCCCGCCCGCGCGCGCGACATCGACATGCCGCTCGGCGAAGCGCGCATCGAGCGACGCGGCGAACGAATCGCAATGCGCGGCCCATGCGCTCGCATTCGGGCTCAGGCCGTGATGAATATGGAAAGCGACTACGCGATCCGCGCCGAAGCAGCGCACGGCGGCATCGAGCAGCACGGTCGAGTCGAGTCCGCCGCTCAGGGCGACGGCCAGCAACGCATCGGGGGCAAGTTCAGCATCCGAAACCACCGCGCGCAGCGCCTCGAAAACGAGGCGGCCGGCGGGGGTTTCATGATCCGATGTCACGAGAAGTCGTGATGGAGAGAAAACACGAAGAAGGCGCAGAGCGCTTACGCGCCCGGCATCGATTCCTTGTACTTGCCGTACGCCATGAGCTTTTCGAAACGCCGTTCGCGCAGTTCCTTCGAACTCGTGCCCTGGAACTGACGCAGCGAATCCGCGAGCGAGCGGCGCAGCAGCACGGCCATGCCCTTCGGATCGCGATGCGCGCCGCCGAGCGGTTCGTTCACGATCTTGTCGATGAGACCGAGTGCCTTCAGGCGATGCGCGGTGAGACCCAGCGCTTCCGCCGCTTCCGGCGCCTTCGCCGCGCTCTTCCACAGGATCGACGCGCAGCCTTCCGGCGAAATGACCGAATAGGTGGAGAATTGCAGCATCATCACCGTATCGGCGACGGCGATGGCGAGCGCACCACCCGAGCCGCCCTCACCGATGATGGTCGTGATGATCGGCGTCTTGAGTTCCGCCATCACATACAGATTGCGGCCGATGGCTTCCGACTGGCCGCGCTCTTCCGCGCCGATGCCCGGATACGCGCCAGGCGTATCGACGAATGTGAAAATCGGCATGGAGAATTTCTCGGCCAGACGCATGAGGCGCTCGGCCTTGCGATAGCCTTCGGGGCGCGGCATGCCGAAGTTGCGCAGCGCACGCTCCTTGGTGTCGCGGCCTTTCTGATGACCGATCACCATGCACGGCTGGCCGTTGAAGCGCGCAAAGCCGCCGACGATCGCGAGATCGTCCGCGAAAGAGCAGTCGCCATGCAATTCGTGGAAATCGGTGAAAAGTTCGTTGACGTAGTCGAGCGTGTAAGGACGCTGCGGATGACGCGCGATTTGCGACACCTGCCAGGGCGACAGATTCTGGTACAGATCCTTCGTCAGCTGCTGGCTCTTTTTCGATAGCCGCTCGATTTCTTCCGAAATATCGACGGCCGAGTCGTCCTGAACGAAGCGGAGTTCTTCGATCTTCGCTTCGAGTTCAGCGATCGGCTGCTCGAAATCCAGAAACGTGGTCTTCATGTGTTCGAGTCCTGAAACATCGGGCAGGGCGTATTCTAACCGTGCCCGCCCCTGATGCCTCTGATAACTGCGCGCGGAAGCTAAATCAACGATAGTTCTTGATCGGCCGCGCGGCATTCAACGGTCGGATCAATCGCCTCAATGATCGGCGGGAATCGGATTCAGGCTGCGCCACATATACCACGTGGCGACCGTGCGCCACGGCTCCCAGTTGGCCGCCACTTCGCGCGCTTCGCTGCGCGTGACCGGCTCGCCGCTGAAGTAATTGGCGCTAATGGCCTGAATCAATCCGAGATCGTCGAGCGGCAGCACGTTCGGCCGCGACAGATTGAAGATGAGGAACATCTCCGCCGTCCAGCGGCCGATGCCGCGAATCTGCGTCAATTCGGCGATCACGGCTTCGTCGTCCATCGACACCCAGGTATCGACGTGCAGCGCGCCGGATTCGAAATGCTGCGCGAGATCGAGAATGTATTCGGCCTTGCGCTTGGACAGCCCGCATGCCTGCAGCTTCTCGTGACCGAGCCGGATGAAGTGCGACGGATGGACTTCCGGACAGGCACCCTTCACGCGTTCCCAGATGGCCTGCGCGGCCTTGGTCGAAATCTGCTGGCCGGCCACAGAACGCGCGAGCGTCGAAAACGGATCGCCGAGGTTCACGAGATGGATCTCGCCGAACTTCGGAATCAGCTTCTTCATGATGCGGTCGCGCTTCATGAGATCGGCGCAGGCGCGGTCCCAGTAATCGGGACGCTTGATCTCGGGCACGAGGCCGCCGATCTGCACGGGCACCTTGCCGTCGGCCGTGACCACACGCGACTTGCGCACGATCTCGCCCAGCTGCGACGAATCGGCGACGAGCGATTGTGGCGATTGTGGCGATTGTGGCGATTGTGGCGATTGTGGCGATTGTGG
>LFJI01000088.1:0-3383 GCA_001235855.1 Candidatus Burkholderia brachyanthoides | reverse complement strand
GTGGCGATTGTGGCGATTGTGGCGATTGTGGCGATTGTGGCGATTGTGGCGATTGCGCGCCCACGCCATCGAGCGCGATGGCGTGGGCGTTGGCCTTCAGCGGCGAGGCGCCAGCTTCGACGCTACCGGCTTTCGCCGCGCGTGCGTCGGCGCTGCCGCGTGTGGCGGCGCCTCGCTTGACCGTTGCATTGCTGGACGCCGCTACACGCTTGTGCGCGGTCTTGCGTCCTGTCGTCGTTGCACCATCGATCTTCTGCGTCGTTGTTTTCGATCCCGCGCCGCGTGCCCGCTTCGTTGCGGACGGCGCGGCGCTACCTGACGCGAGTCGTCTGACCGGCGTCTTCCTGGCCGTTGCCATCGTGCCTCCTGGCTGGTGAGTCGATCAGAGTATTCGAAGACCCGCCCGCGTTCATACGCGGCGCCATTCGGTCGACCCACCCGGTTTGTCTTCAAGCGCAATCCCGGCTTCGAGCAATGCGGCGCGAATCCGGTCTGCTTCGGCGTAGTTCTTCGCCTGCTTAGCGGCGATGCGTTCGGCGATCTTCGTTTCGATCTCGTGCGACGTCATGCCCTGTTCCGCACTCGTGCCGCCCGCCTGTTGCAGGAAAACGCGTGGTTCGCGTTCGAGCAAACCGAGCACGTTGGCGAGGCCCTTGAGCTGGCGCGCGAGCGCGGCATCGCGTGTACGGTTCACTTCGCTCGCGAAATCGAACAGCACGGACACCGCCACGGGCGTGTTAAAATCGTCGTTCATCGCAGACTGGAAACGCTGCGCGTTCGCCTCGTTCCAGTCAAGTTGCTGATTGTCCGGCTCGACATCTTTCAACGCCGTATATAGGCGCGTGAGTGCGTTCTTCGCATCGTCGATACGCACGTCGCTGTAATTCAGCAGCGACCGATAGTGTGCCCGTGCAATAAAGAAACGCACCACCTCGGCATCAAATTTTTCGAGAACCTCGCGGATCGTGAAGAAGTTGCTGAGCGACTTCGACATCTTCTCGTTGTCGATCTGCACGTAGCCGTTGTGCATCCAGTAGTTCACGAACGGCTTGCCGGTCGCGCCTTCGCTCTGCGCGATCTCGTTCTCGTGATGCGGAAACTGCAGGTCCTGTCCGCCACCGTGGATATCGAACTGTTCGCCAAGCAAGGTGCAGCCCATGGCCGAACATTCGATATGCCAGCCCGGACGCCCGCGCCCCCACTTCGAGTCCCAGCCCGAGTCGGCCGGTTCGCCCTCTTTCGACTGCTTCCACAGCACGAAGTCGAGCGGATCTTCCTTTGCGTCCTTGGCGGCCACGCGTTCGCCCGCGCGCAGATCTTCGAGCGACTTGCCGGACAGCTTGCCGTAGTAGGCGAACTTGCGCACCGCATAGTTCACGTCGCCGTCCTTGGCCTGATAGGCGTAACCGTTGGCGTGCAATGCATCGATCATGCCGAGCATCTGCGGGATGTAGTCGGTCGCGCACGGCTCGAGGTCCGGACGCGCGACGCCGAGCGCGGCGGCGTCTTCGTGCATCGCATCGATGAAACGCTGCGTGAGCGTTTTGATCGGCTCGTTGTTCTCGACCGCGCGACGGATGATCTTGTCCTCGATATCCGTGATGTTCTGCACGTAGGTGACCTTGTAGCCCGACGCGCGCAGCCAGCGCTGCACGATGTCGAACACCACCATGACCCGCGCATGACCGATGTGACAGTAGTCGTACACCGTCATTCCGCAGACGTACATACGCACTTCGCCTGCGCGAAGCGGCGTGAAGGTTTGCTTGTTACGGGCAAGCGTGTTGTAGATGCGCAGCGAGGTCATAGAAAACACAGTGCGTGGTCCGGGAACTACCGTGTGCGGGGCCGCAGGGCGGCGTATCGATGCTAGACGAGCGGAAGGTGACACTCACACGCGCCTGCGGACACGACGGTCTGCGATCCATACAAAACATATGGAGACGGCCACGAGTGGCGAAAGACAGCCCGAAGTCGGCTCGATTCGTACTCGCGGAACAGGGACTCCGATGCGAGCAGGCACGTGCGCGGAACGTGCGGACCTTTTGTTAGAATGGCTCGGAGTATAACACTCGGGCCAGTGCCGATGAAATCCTCGAGCGGCCGCGCGGCGGGTACCTTCAGCCGTTCCTAAGCCTTCGTGGGACTCACGTCGGGGCGGGTCCGGGCATCGCGCGGCGCCTGTGAAACCACGCCGGATTTCACGCTCCGTTCCGTTTTCTTCGCCGCATCATTCATCGATTCCATTCCAAGTGATTCACAAGATTGACGACGAGGCGCACATGCGTATGCAACTCTCTTGCCGGCCCGCGCCAGCTTCGACGACCCATGTCGCAACCACGACGCGCGGCATGCTTGTGCTTGCATCGGCGCTGATGGTGACGGCGCTCGGCATCGCTGCGTGCTTCATGCCGTCGGGCGCGGCGCTCGCGCAGGTCGCCAAGTCCACGACCGACGGCACGCCGCAGGTCGATGCGGCGATCGCCAACAAGGACTGGACCACCGCGCTGCGTCAACTCGATGCGCGCCTCGCGAGCAATCCACGCGACGCGCAGGCGAAGTTCAAGCGCGCCACGATGCTTGCGCGCCTCGGCCGCGACGACGACGCCATTCAAGGCTTCACCGAACTCACGCAGGCGTATCCGGAACTGCCCGAACTGTACAACAACCTCGCCGCGCTGTATGCGAAAAAAGGCCGCTACGAAGACGCGCGCAACGCGCTGGAAACAGCCGTGAAGGCGAACCCGAGCTACGCGCTCGCCTACGACAATCTGGGCGATCTCTATCTGCGGCTCGCGGCCGAATCGTACAAGCGCGCGCAGTCGCTCGGCTCGACCAGCCCGGTCTCGCGCCAGCGCATCGGCGACATCCAGAAGATCATTTCGCCGCCGGTCAATCGCAAGATGGCGGGCGCCGCATTGGGCGCGAACGCGACGGCGGTGCCGCGCGCGGCTTCGGACGAATGGGCGCCGACGAAGAGCACCATGTCCTCGCCCGATACGTTTTCGCCGTTCGGCGGCCCGAGCAACTCTCTCACCACGCCGTACACCGCGCCGAACAACTAGCCTTCGTCTTTGCGACTCAGCCGACGCTTTGCACGAAAACGCACCGGCGAGCGGTTAAGCTGTACCGGAGCGACGCGGCCGCACGTTTTGTTTTCGTGTACGCCGCGCGCTCAGGCGTCTGGTAGAGTCGAGATGTGGCGCGGTAGTGTATGTAGTACGGTAGTAGTAAGTAGGTGGTTCGGTTTGTCCGTTGCCGCCTCTTTCGTCTGGCGGTGCCTGAGTAATCTTGCTTTAACCCCGTTTCCACATCCCGCTCATCGAACCCGGACATGCAGATCTCCCGCATCCGGCTCTCGGACATGACATCACGCCTTCGTA
>LFJI01000087.1 GCA_001235855.1 Candidatus Burkholderia brachyanthoides | reverse complement strand
TGGTCTTTAGGCACGAGTTCCTCGGAGCGTGACTATCTCGAGTTCGTGCTGGGCGAGTGTCGGCAGTCTGAAAGCCACCCGAAGGTGGCCTCAAACTTTACTGCTGGTTGCTTTCTGCTTTCTTTGGTCTGCCTACGATACTGCTACTTCTCGTTGCTTCCTGCTGCGTCGCCTGCATGGGCCTACGGGCGAGCTGTTCCCCGAGCGTGTGGTTTTTAGCGTGCTATTTCCCTGGACGCGACGCAGCTATGCGCGGTCTGCATGCCGCTCGGACATCGAGCGGCACCACGTCCAGTGTCCGATGCAAATCCGCCTTGCTACTGCTACGACATCGCGGTTTTGGATCATATGAATTCGTTATCGGTCGGCATCGCGCTAGTCTTTAATCTTTAGAGCGTCGACTCGGCGTGTTTTCGATTCGAACCCGCAATTTTGACGCATGCGACGCCACGCGCGCGACAGGTTCACAATGAGGCAGCAGCGCGAAGTTCGCACGCCGGTCGAATGTCGTTGTTCATAAACGTATTTTGGCAGTCGTGCGCAAGATATCCAAACGGCTGTGTACAGAAACTGTGTACAACCTGACGTCGCCCGGCGTCGCGGATCGACTCGTTCGCGCCGAACTTTCCCCATAAAAATATCTCGCGATGGTGACACGATGGACACTTCTTCCCCCGCTTTTTTCAAGCCGGTTCTTTCGTCGCAAAACCCGGCACACGCAGCAGTTGGCCGCCGCGTACAGCGAAACGCCCTGCCCCGGCTATGTCGAAACCGATGGCGGCAGTCCATTCGACATCACGGCCATGGCCAAAGATGCGGGCTCGCCGCAATCGACGCTCACCAGAATACGCAACGCCGTGTCCAGGATCGACGCGGGAGGCGAATGTTCGATCTTTTCCGACAAGCACACCTGCGATGAAACGTTGACCCTCGCGCACAAGGCCATCGAAGCGCTGCAAACGTGCGCGTCCGTGAATCCGCCCAAGGGTGCCGCGCACGGTTGATTAGCCGGAAGCGTGAGCGCGCATAAAAAAACGCGTGCCGCCACCCAGTTCGACGGCACGCGTCTGCGTTACTTCAACTACTCGAGATCAGCGATCCAGGAACGGACGAAGTTTGTCAGCGCTGCTCGGATGCATGAGCTTGCGCATCGCCTTGCTTTCGATCTGGCGGATACGTTCACGCGTCACGTCGAACTGCTTGCCCAGTTCTTCGAGCGTGTAGTCCGATGCCGTGTCGATGCCGAAGCGCATGCGCAGCACTTTCGCCTCACGCGGCGACAACGCGTTGAGCGCGTTGTCGATGGCAGCGCGCATGTTCGCGTGTACCACCGCTTCCAGCGGCGAGGTCGCGCCCTGATCTTCGATCATGTCGCCGAACGTAGCGTCAGCATCTTCGCCGACCGGCGTTTCCAGCGATACAGGCTGCTTCGCGATCTTCAGGATGCCGCGAATCTTTTCTTCCGGCATTTCCATGCGCTTGGCCAGCACCGACGAATGCGCTTCCTGTCCCGTCTGTTGCAGGATTTCGCGTGAGATGCGATTCAGCTTGTTGATCGTTTCGATCATGTGCACCGGCACGCGGATCGTGCGCGCCTGATCGGCGAGCGAACGCGTAACGGCCTGGCGCACCCACCACGTCGCGTAGGTCGAGAACTTCCAGCCACGGCGATATTCGAACTTGTCCACCGCCTTCATCAAACCAATGTTACCTTCCTGGATCAGATCCAGGAACTGCATGCCGCGATTCACATACTTCTTCGCGATCGAAATGACGAGACGCAGGTTCGCCGCGATCATCTCGCGCTTGGCCTGACGCATCTTCAGTTCGGCTGCCGTCATCTGACGGTTGATCTGCTTGAATTGCTTGAGCGGCAACGCAATCGCGGCTTCGATGCCGATGAGCTTCTGCTGCTCGGCCTGAATGGCCGGCAAGCTGCGCTCGAGCGATGCGCCGTATTGCTTCGAACCTGCTGCTGCGCACGTCGTCCATTCGAGATCGGTCTCGTGACCGCGGAACGTTTCGATGAACTTCTCGCGGGGCATGCCGCAACGGTCGACGGCGATCGCCTGCACACGACGCTCGATCTCACGCACTTGCGCGACTTGCTGCTGCACGTCGGCGCACAGACGATCGATGGTTTTGGCCGTGAAGCGAATCGAGCCAAGTTTGCGCTGGATTTCGGCACGTGCCTTTTCGACTGCCTTCGTCGCGACGGCGCCCGAACCCTTCGGATTGCTTGCCTGTTCGGCCAGCACGCGTACGCGCGCGAAGATTTCGAGGCAGTCCGCATTCAACTGCTTCAGACGCGCTTCGTTCGACGCGCCGGATTCGCCGCCTTCGAGATCATCTTCGCTGGAGTTATCGCTATTAGTTTCGATATCAGACGACTCGGTCGTGTCGGACGCCGACATATTTTCCGTGACTTCGTCTTTTTCCTTGAGACCGTCGACCAGGTCGTCGACCTTCAATTCGCCCGATTCGACTTGCGCGGCATCTGCGAGAATCGTCGCGACGGTGGACGGGCACGCGGCGATCGCCTGAATCATCTCGTGCAGGCCGTCTTCGATACGCTTCGCGATGGCGATTTCGCCGGCGCGCGTGAGCAGTTTGGTCGCACCCATTTCACGCATGTACATACGGACCGGGTCGGTTGTGCGGCCGAATTCCGAATCAACGGTGGACAACGCGTTTTCCGCTTCTTCGTCTGATTGTTCGTCGGACACGACCGTAGGCGAGTTTTCGCTCAGGAGCAGCGTCTCCGCGTCGGGCGCTTGCTCGTAGACGGCGACGCCCATGTCGTGAAACGTGCTGACGATGGTTTCCATCGCGGCTGTTTCCGCGAAATTGAAATTGTCAGGCAGGTGATCGTTGATCTCGGCGTGCGTGAGATAACCACGCTCCTTGCCCAATTGAATGAGCGCACGCATCTGGCGTTGACGCTCTTCATTTTGCTCCGCGGTCATTGTGGCATCGGGTGGAATGATGCCGGCCTGGCTTTTCCCCTTGCTTGCGCGTCGGCCCGCGGTTTTGCGCGCCGGAGCGACGATATCCAGATCCGAATCTTCCCGATCAAAACTTGCCATACTTTCTCCTAGACAGGCTTGCTCGGCGATGACAGGTCCCCGGAGGCGAGCGTAACGGCCCGCAATGATATCGACGATTTGTTCGACCACGGACGGCGGCTAGCTGGGAATCGCTTCGAGCAAAACGACACAATCCGCATATGAGTTGCAAATTGTGTTTTTCAATCGCCATTTAAAGCGTGTTTTATTAAGTATAGCAGGTATTGTTGCGTCGCAGCAGGTTTTTGCGGAATATTTGAGCAGAGCGCGTTTCGGGATCCGACGGGAATGCTCGGTTTCGTCAGAAGAATTCGCATGAGCGTTCGCTTTTTGTGTTACTCATTTTGGTAACTGACGGCACGCGTCAACGAGAGCGATGGCGGTGAAAATTCCGTGTGTCCGGTGACGCTCGGTGCTGACTGCTGCTTAAGCCGCAGCAATTTCTTGAGGCCGGAGAGATGCTGTGCGACGCGTGCATCCTGCCGCAGGTTGGCGACTTGGCCGACGAATCTCGGTTGCCTGTCTTCGATGCGCTCGACGTTGCGCATCGGTCGGGTTCGGCCGGCGCGAAGCGTGTTCACGAAATCTTTTGCCCATACTCCGACCTGAAAGCGTGGTCTCGGCTCGTCACGATGAATGACGGTGACGGAGGACGCATCGTCAGCAACGAGATAGGTCCGCAAACCGTCGTCGCTTTCGAATTGACCGCCAGCGAATTCGGTTGCGGCTGCCTCAGCTTCAGCATTACGCGATTCAGCGATGCTGCGCTCCATCACAGCCGCACGCATTGCACGAACGCGATGCGCGAAATCGACCGGAGTGCGCAACAGGCTGCGCAGATAGTTGATGGGATACGTCGCGCGCCGCAGATGGTCCCAGCAAACTTCGACGATATCGGACAGTTTCTTGGCGTGCAAGCGTGCTTCGCGCATTAGCTTGAAAATCAGAAAATCACGAAAACCCAGTGGGCGCAGGCGCTCGAGGTCGGCAGGGACTCGCCCTGGTTGTCTCTTTTAGAGAGGTAGGGATTATATCCTTATATTATATATAGGGCCATCTGCTAGTGTGGCAGATGGCCCCGCCAAAGAAGGGGGGGCGGCAACGGACTGGTGTTCAATGTCGAGTTTGGATTGGTTGCTTCCGCATGCGTCTCGTCTCGCTCGTCGGCGACCAGGCCAAGGAGCGAGGCGGCCATAGGCGTGAGATGCAGATACGCGCGACCGAACGGCCCGCACCTCCGTAGTGAGTCTGCGGTGGCCGGACGATGAAGTTGGCCGTTTCCAGATCGTCGAGGCTGCAATAGAAGGTTCGCATCGACTGTATGGCGTGTCCGGTGAGTAACTCTCGGCGGGCAAAAATGGCTGCGTATGGCCGGAGAGCGTCGACGGTGCGCGCGAGCGCCGCCAGAAGACTTCGCGCTCGGGCAGGAAGGGCAGCGATGTGATTGGCGCGGTAGGCTGCGCGAAAGGTCACCCACGGCAAATTGGATCGGTCACAGGCGAACTGATCGAGCATCTGCTGATCGTATCCTCCGACTTGGGCAGGAGTGAGGTGATGGCAAGTTGGCGCCTCGCCGGCAACGGAGTGTTGCGCAATATGCATGTCAAACCGTCCATTTTTGGAAAATGGAAGTCAAACGCTTGACTGCCGATCGCTACGCTAAACTTCGAGATGTGTACCTCCGTAACCCGATTGGCGTCGGGAAGCGAACGGGCGAGCAGCAGTTAAGCCCGAATTCAAAGGCCTTCGGCTTTCTTGTGTCTGGTCGTTACATAAACTGATCCTTTCGATTCCAAACAGCTAAGTGCTTGATTTTGCATAGGTTTATAGTAGGTTTGTCACTGAGTGTCTTCGGTTATAAACATAACTTACTGATTTCAAAAGAAAGTCTATTAGGGTATCACTCCTGCTCTGTCTCGCCGAGTGATTTGTTGATGAAGTCCGCAATTCGCGGACCCCATTGCTCGACTTCGGTTGCGTTCTTATCGAAAAAGCGCACACCTACTACACCGTTCCTGGTCGAGACTTCGCAGACTTTCTTTCGGCCAGCCCGCACGACCGTCGTGCTTGGCGCCACGACCTTCGGCTTATCCGTGGCGAGCGACACCGCTTTGTCCTGCGTGAAGTTCTCGTTTCCGACCAGGCGATGCACGGCTTCGATTACCTTCTCTGTTTTGCCCGCTTCAGCAAGCGCGGCGAGCTTCTGCGCCGCGTTACTCCCAAGCCGTTCCGGCCGATCAGCGAGCGCTTCCTTAGCTGCTTCCGGAAGGGCGTCAAAGGAGAAAATTCGCGTGACATGACTCTTGCTAAGCCCGGCACTTTCCGAAATCTCCGCGCGGGTCAGTCCGCTCAATTCCTGGAGCCGTTTGAAGTTCCAATACTTTTCGAAGTCGGTGAGCGACGGCGCAAGAAGATTCGAGAAGAAAGCAGCAAACTCGATCTCGCCTTCTTCGATCGACGCTACGTTCGCCCGGATCGTCTGACGACCGAGTTCGCGGTACGCTGCGACACGGTTATGCCTGGCGACGATCTCGAACTGACCCTCGAGCAACGTGCGCACCAGAATTGGCGTGGCGAGCGCGTGCTGGGCGAGGTTGTTCTTCAACTCCTGAAACTGCTCGGGCGTAAGTTTGCGACGTCGTCCGCTGACCTCCACAAGTGCATCGAGCGGCACCTCGAGTGCCGCCCTTTCCTGCAGTTGCCCTTCCAGTTCCTTGATCCGCGCCTGCGCCGTGTTGATTCGGTTTTGTGCGTCCATCAGGCGTCCCGGCGGTCCGGGGTTCGGTGCTGACGGGCCCTCTCTGCGCTGCTTCCGCTGGCTTATTGCCGACGTTAGCCGTCTTCGCCAGTAGTCTGTCGCCAATGCCCATTTAAGCCTCCGTCTTGTTCCACGCGTGAACGAATTGCGCGTCGAGGTGTTCAGCGAGCCGGTCGAGCGGCTCCTTGAATCGGTTATACGCAGTGGTGCTACCGTCAGGCTTCGACAAGTCGTAGACCGTGGAAAGCTGTGCGGACGCGCCCTTCGGCACCGTCGATTCGGGAATTTCGAATGGCAGCACGCGAGCGCCATAGGCCTTTTGCAGCCAGCCTCGTACGACGCGCGAAACTTCGTCGGACTTGGCCTTGGTCATGATCACGTTGACGAAATCGAAGCGCTTTTGCTCGAGCACACCCGGAAGCTTCTTCGCGATGTCCGCAAAAAGATGCCAGAACTGAGTCGAGCTGGCGAAGTCGAGCCCCTCGGGCGGGCAGGGCAGCAGAATCGCGTCGGACGCAAGCAGCGCGTTGATGGTCAGATAGCTGAGCGCAGAAGGCGTGTCGATGACGACTGCGTCGTATTCTTCCGTCAGCGGCATCAGCCCCTTACGGACGATCTCCCAGAATTCGAACGTGCTGTCATTGAGCACTTTGGCCGGGATCTCGAACTCCGCATCGAAAAGAGATGACGACGCGGGGATCAGATCGAGGTTTTGCCAGTACTTCTCCTGCACCGCGTACTGGAGCGTGGTCTGATCGCCGTAGATGAGCGGCAGGAGCGTTTGATCGTCGGAAATCTCGGCGTCAGGCGCCCAACCGCACAGTTGCGTGGTGGTGCCCTGCGGATCACAATCAATTACGAGCATCTTTCGGCCCAGCAGCGTCAACGCTTGAGCAGCAGACACGGCGGTGGTCGTCTTGGCGACGCCGCCCTTGAAGTTGGCGATGGTGACGATGCGTCCGCGCTTTCCTTCCGGACGCCGCACGCGCTCTTTCGTCGCGCGAATCCAGGTCAGCGCTTCCTCGAGCGTGAACTCCTTGCTACGGCCCGCGCCCTTGGACGTGCCCGCAGGTAATTCACCCTTGGTCGTCAGATATTGGAACCGCTGCTTGTCGATGCCGCATAGCGACGCAACCTGCGCGCTCGTAAAAGGTTGGCGCGTTTTTGCGCGGATACGGCTCCAACATCGCATCGCGGATCTGATTGAGAATGTCAGTGGCTTGGGCGGCCACTCCCAAAAGCGTTTCG
This sequence comes from Candidatus Burkholderia brachyanthoides, assembly GCA_001235855.1. GTDB lineage: Bacteria > Pseudomonadota > Gammaproteobacteria > Burkholderiales > Burkholderiaceae > Caballeronia > Caballeronia brachyanthoides. The sequence continues at coordinate 2,927 of LFJI01000087.1, read as the reverse complement.
ATCGAAACGGATTGATCGACTTCGGGAAGCCGAGCGCTTAGCATAGAGTTCGCAGTCACTGGCAGGCTTGAGTAAGCAAAAAATTCTTCGGTTTGTGGAAAACACACTACAAACCGAAGAATAAACGTCGAACCGGTAAACCTTAAGTAAGCTCTGAAGTTGTTGAAGCGTCGATTCGGGTGTTTTTACAACAACACCCAGCAGTCAGCCATTCTCGCGAACTAGGGCGACTCCTAAAGTTTACCGGCTCGCGCGCGGTTGCGGATTAGCGTTTCGACACCGAGGAACCGCTCGGCTTCCCCCGTGCGCAGATAGGCGGCCGTGGTTCTAACGCTTGCGTGCCCGAGTCCCGTGCTAACTTCGTGCAAATCTGAGCCTGGGCCAAGCGCGTGAGTCGAATGGGTGTGCCGTAGCCAATACGTGCCCGCGTCGTGTAACGTCGTGTAAACTTCGGCCTGCACCGGGCGTCTGAGCTTCCAATCGCGCTGCCGCGCCTCTTGAAGATCCGTTTGAATAGCCTGCCGACGCCGGAATAGCCTGCCGACGCCGTCCGGCGAGATACTGTGGCCGCCGCGCGACTGAGCGAGGATGGGCGTGCCTTTCGCGCAGGCGAGCAGTTCAGGCAAGCCGCGCATCGCCAAGTTTTCCTGGAGCGCTTCCATGACCGCGGATGGCAGCAGCACGGCACGCGCTTCGCGTCGACCGGCGTCGACGGTCAAGCGCCAAACCGGATCGGTCACGCCGGGCAGTGCTCCGAGCGCGAGGCCGCCGCGTCGAAGCCTTGTCGCATAAGCCAGTAGCAGCGCCAGCCGGTTGCGATGTTCCGGAAACGAGTAGCTTTTCCGCCGTGTCGATTCGAGCACGAAAGCCCATTGCTCGCGATCGAGCGTACGTCGCTGCCCCTTGAACACCGGCGGCGCAGCGACGCGACCGATCCCCGAAAACGGATTCGATGCCAGATAGCCGTTTTCGACGAGCCATTCGCACATTGCCGACAGGATCGAGCGGGCGGTTTCGCGACTTCGGTCGGAGAGCGGGCCGCCACCCGGCGAGCCGCCGCTCGACACGACTGGGCGCAATCCAGCGCGCGGCGAGCCACCCGTGAATCGCCGCGCTATCCGTGGGAAAGGACCACCGGCGCGATTTGTCCCCTTTGCCCCATCAAGCGATGCCGGCACATAAAGCGCTTCCAGCGGCGCAACCGTTACCGCGCCGGGGCGCGCATCGGCGCGATCGGACCGCGAATCCGGCCATTGCCGCCGGGGAATCACGGCCAGCGGCGAGACCGAGTGCGACAGCGCCTGCGCATTCAACCGCAACCAGTCGACCACCCGCTGCACGCCTTTGGGGCCGAGTTGCGGAACATGCGTGTACCAGCGATGCCGCTTCGTTTCCACCAGGGCGATAACATCGCCAATCGTGCCGAGCCCGGCCGCCGCGAGCCGTTGCGCCACGGGCGGTTCGAACCAGCCGTCTACCGGATGATCTGGATGCGGATCGTGCGCGAGATTCGCATCCATCCGTGCGAGCGCATCGGCCTGCCGGCGTCTCAGGCGAGCATTGCGCGCCGCCCGTCGATCCGCCGAAGGCGACGTGCCTGCCGGATATGCGTCCTCGAATAACCCGAGCAGCTCCGCTTCGCTAAAAACACCGTCCGGATCGACGCGCTCCCGAAACGCCTCCAGCGACGGCGCGCTCGCTGCGGACGTATCGAATTGCGGAATGCTGCCAGGCCGAAGCCTCAGCAGCCGCGCGGCTCCAGTATTATGTGCGTGGCGCGCGAGCACCGAGAGCGTGTCGCCGCGCAATACCGCGATTAGCCGGCGCGTGGTGCGTACATCCACGCTGCTATCGCCATAGGATGCGTGTAACTGCGCTTCCGTCACGCCATCGAGATAGGCGCGATACAGTGCGAAATGTTGCCGCGTAAGAAGCGTGGTCAGGGCGACGCGCGCCGTATCGACACGCTCAATGTCCGATACGGCGCCCGAAACCGCTACCGAGCTTGTTTTCTCACGCGTAATTTGTCTTTTTTTCAGCTAGTTGCGATGAGGTTATCAACTACTATCGAGGTTGGCAAGGAAAATCGTTGCATCTGGTAAGTGTCGTTATCAGCTTCAGGCGACTGCTCCGCGCCACCACGCTTGAATGTTGATTCTGCCCGGCGCATATTGCGAGCATGTCCACAGCCGCCTGCGCAGGAGACACGTGCCGATGCGCCACCCTCGACGTACCGCCGCCGCGCGGACGATCCTGACGAACCGAACGAAGCACCCCGCCCGAGCTTGCCGGAAGCCTACGCTTCGATACGCGTGCCGTCGTCCGGTTTTAGGCGCTGGCCGTGCGTCTGGGCGTCGCCGACCGGGCGCGATCTGGCCCAGGCATGCCGCGATCACTACTTGAAACCGGTCAATCTGGCGCTCTAGCTGGCGTGCGAGGCCGCGATCGTCGCGTGCGATCTCGCCGAAGTGATCGGCATGGCCATCGCGCTGCAGCTGCTGTTCGGCCTTCCGCTGATCGCCGGTGCGCTCCTCACCGCGCTCAATGCGGCTGCTCCTGCCCAACCGGGGCTTCCGCCTGCTCGAAACCTTCGTGATCGCGCTGCTCGTGGTGATCGCCCCGTGTGCTTCCTGTTACAGATCGCCGCCGCCGTGCCTCCGTGGGCCGCTGTGTTGCGCGGTTTCGTGCCGTCGCCGCAGATCGTGACGAATCGCGACATGTTTTACGTGGCGATTGGCATTCTCGGCGCGACCGTGATGCTGCACAACCTCTATCTGCACTCGTCGGTCGTGCAGACGCGCGCCTACGGCGAGTCCGTGGCGGCGCGGCGCAAGGCAATACGCACGTCTCTCATCCAGATTGTCGCGCTACACGAAGGTCGAAGTCGGCGTGCAGATCGTCGAACGCTGGATTCTCGCCCGCCTGCG